>JAAZNT010000171.1 GCA_012798145.1 Thermoanaerobaculaceae bacterium
ACAAATGTAATTTTCGCTATGCCTTAAAGGTCTTATAGCGGAAAGTCCTATAAGATACTCTTGTGAGCCAAAAAATTCAAGCCTTGCCGATTTGAGACATTTTTCACACTCTTTTTGGGTAAAGCAGTATCCAAGAGAAGGAGCGAATAAGATCACTCCCTCCATTGCTCCGCACCTGTAGGAATAACCATAGGGAAAAAGAGCGCATCTAAGATTTTTTCCTTCGGGTTCCCTGAAAAATTCCATTTTCAGAGAAGGGCAGGCAATTTCAAGTGCAGATAAATTTTTTTCATTTTTGAAGATGGAATAAATCTGGACAAAAAATCTATTTTCGCGTTGAATCCAATATTTGAATTGAGTTTTGTCAAAAGGTGAAATTTGTTCAATTTCAGGATTAAAAAAATCTGACTGAAAAGGGTCTTTGATAGAAAAGATTATTTTCTCGCTTTTGTCAAAATATGGAGAAATTTGCATAAATGCGTTTTTCACTTTTCTGCTTTTCTTTTCGCAGAGTTTTGAAAGGTCATCTTTGGAAATTGAGTAAATATTATTTTTATCAAAAATTTCCTTCTCAATAATTTTTACAGAATTCCAGTATCCTTCCCGCGAAAGAGAAATGGTAAAAGCCATCAAAGATATCAAGGATAAAACAAAAATTCTCTTCATCTCTTTTCCAAGCAATCGTAAACCATTTTATCAAATAAAACGCCCTCAGTATAGTTTTGGGTCTCAAAATATGGAATCATCAAAATAAAGAAAATCTCGTCTTCTTTAAATTTTTCTTTCCACCTCAATACAACATCTTCTCCTGCGTTGTAACTTGCAACAACCATTGCATTTTGAGGAAATATTTCCTTAAGTTTCTTTAGATACATTGCGGCAATTTCAGCATTGAATTTAGGTTCAAGGAGTTCTTCTTCTAAAACTTCCCTTCCCAAAAGCAATTTGGCAGTCTCTGGCATTATTTGAAAAAGACCAACCGCTCCAGTGTTTGAATAAGCAAAAGGATCGAACCTGCTTTCATTTCTGCATATTGCAAACATTAAAGATTTTTCTATATTATTTTTCTCCGCCGCTTCAGAAATCTCTGTATAAAAAGGCGTTGGATGAGAAAAAACTATGTTTTCGTCTATTCCGTTGAACTCTTTGCAGTAATTTCCGCTTTCTGCAAGAATCGCTTTTATGGTGTATCTGTCGTCTTTTGATAATTCTTTTCCCAATTTTTCAGCTTCATTTAAAGCGTATAAAAGAAAACCGCTTTTGTAAAGTTTGAATATTAATGACTCTTTCCCAACCTTTCCTTTGAACATTCTTTCTTCTCGGGATTTGAAAAAGTATTCCACTTTTTTGGAAAAATTTTCATCTTTTATTGCAGAATAAAGAGATTTTGAGTCCATTTCAAAGCTGCCTTCGCTTTTCATAAAATTTGTCCAGAAAAAAGAAGCCCTGTTTCTAAATGGATTTGATTTTAGAATTAGTTTTTTAGCCAAAATCTCATCTTTTTCGTTTAAGATGTATTTGGCGACCATTTCTTTGAAAAGAGCATTATAGAAAAATTGGCTTTTTTCATCTGAAGCTGCCTTTTGAAAATAATCAACGCTTTCCTTGAATTTCCCTTCCGAAAAAAGAAGAGAACCAAAAGAGTAATTTGCTTCATTAAAAGATGATGAATCGCTGGCACAATTTGAGGTGATAAATTCAAAATATTTTTCGGCTTTTTCCAAGTCATCAGTCCTTAAAGTCGCCCATAAGCCCTTGAGAAGCGCTTCAATATCTTTTGAAGAGCCATTTTTAGTGCCAAAACAAATTTTGTCGCAGAGTTGAAAAAGTTTTTCATTCTCTCTTGCCCGATAAAGAGCGTTAGCCCATAAGGACACATCTCTTATTTTTTCATCAATTGAAGAGAGAAGGAAAACAGCGTCCTTGCTTCTGCCATTTTTGATAAATTGTTTTGAAAAGCGATTCTTATTCTCAAGAGAAATATTCTTTATGATTTCGGAATTATCATTCAAATATTCTTTAAACGCCCTGCTCCCAAAAGGGTTTATGTTTTCGTCAAAAGCAATTTTTTGGAACAAAATGTTGGCTCTCTCTTTGAAACCTCCATTTTTAAGGGCGATTGCTTCTTTGAACATCGCTTCCTGCTTTTTTGAATTTTGAATCCCATTAATTTTCTGCACAGCGCTCCAGACAAGCGCTTCTTTCTCCCACAAATTCTGTTTGCTGTAAATCTGCGCTTTGAGTCTAAGCGATTCATACAAAAGGTGAACATTTTTTATTTGAGAAAAGTTCACTTTTTCAATAAAATTTTCCGCTTTCTTGTATTCGCCAGATTCAGCATATCTTTTAGCGGCTTCAAGAAAAAGATAATC
>JAAZNT010000172.1 GCA_012798145.1 Thermoanaerobaculaceae bacterium
ACCGAATTTCTTAATGTATTGATAAAAAGTTTGTTTTGGAATTAACATCCCAATTCTTCCCGCTCCGCAGTTTGAACTGTATGTAAGAACTTCTTCAAGAGTATAATAATTTTTGTGCGGAGGGTGGTCGTCTTTTATTGTGTGGGTTCCTATTGTCAAAGGAGTTACAAGAACCTCGTCGTAAGGTCTTTTAATTCCGCTGTCCAGAGCCGCAGCGAGAGTGATTGCTTTAAATGTGCTTCCGGGTTCATAACTATCAAGAACAGCGATGTTCCTCCATTTTTTAAAAGGAGTTTCTGATGGTTTGTTTGGGTCAAATGTCGGTCTTACTCCCATTGCAAGGATCTCGCCGTCGGGAATGGACAAAACAATTGCGCAAGCGCCGAGAGGGTTGTAATCCTGATAAATTTTATCGAGAGATTTTTCCACTTGATATTGAATCGCTTCGTCAATTGTAAGAGCAATTTTCTCAGGTTCCGGCAATATTGAATCAACAGATTCCAAAGGATAAAGCCGTGATTTTTTGCCAACTCTGAAAACAATGTATTCTTTCTGTCCTTTGTTCAATCTGCTTTCCCAATTCTCTTCAAGTCCCGAAACTCCTCCGTCAATTCCAACTGTTCCAATAAGGTTAGAAGCGAAAGCCCCTCTCGGATAGTTCCTTCCCCATTCTCGTATCAGCGATACTCCTTCAAAAGACGAGACAATATCTTCTGCTTCTTCTGTCAACTCTTCAGGGAGTTTTCTCGCAAGCCAAGTGAAAACTTTGCGGGAACGAAGTTTCTCTGCTATTAAATAAGGCTTTTCTCCCGTCAATTTGGATATTTTTCTTGAAAGTCCGTCAATGTCTTTTAATTCCTGTGGCTTTACTGCGCAAAGAGATGGTTTTTCAATGCTCGCCGCTATTAGAACTCCGTTTCTGTCAACAAGTTCGCTTCTTGGAAGGTCAATTTTTACTACTCCCTGCGCTTGGTCAACAGCTTCCTGTTTATAGTAATCAAATTTCACAACTTGAAGATAAAAAAGTCTTCCGAATATAAAAAGCGAGAAAGAACAAAGGCAGAGAACCAAAAAGAGAAATCTGGCTTTCAATATTTCGTTTCTCACTTATTACCTCTTTTTGACAAATCTTTCACAATGTCTTCGTCAAAACTTGCTCTAATTTCCGTCGGGTTTTCTCTTACCATACCCAATTTGCTTGAGGCGATATCCTCAACAGAGGCAAGATTTAAAAGTTTTTCTTTTTCAAGAAGCAACAACGCTCTTTCTCTTTTGAGTTCTTCCTTTTGTTTTATCAATTCAGAAATTTGGTAATCTATCGCCAAATAACTTACGCTCAAAGCGACATAGACAAGAAGGGGAACCGCCACCAACAGAGAAATGAAAAGAAGTTTTAAAAGGTCAGATTCTGCGGCTCTGTCGGGCTGAGGGATAGGTTTTCCAACCACAAAGTCTATTCTTTTCAAACTTTCACTCCATAACGCAATTTGGCGCTTCTTGAGGAATTGTTTCTCAAAACCTCTTCAAGCGAAGGCCTTAAAGGATTTTTTGAAATTTGAGAAAAAAGCGGCTTTAAACCGCACCCGCAAATAGGCAGTTTTGGAGGGCAGATGCACCCCTTCTTCAACTCTGCAAAAGTTCTTTTAACAATTCTGTCTTCAAGAGAGTGATAAGAAATCACTATTATTTTTCCGGAAGAAGCAAGAATTTTTGCCACTTCTTTCAAAAAGGAATCAAGATTGAAAATCTCTTCGTTCACAAATATTCTCAACGCCTGAAACACTTTTGTGGCGGGATGGATTTTATCCTGTTTTCCTTTTGGTGAGATTCTTTCAACTATCTGGGCAAGTTCTTTTCCGCTTTCAATAGATTTAAATTTTCTGTATTCAACAATTTCCTTCGCCAATTTTCTGCTGTTTTCAACCTCGCCGAATTCTTTAAGAACCGAAGCGATTTCATCCTGATTTGCTTTGTTGACAAACTCAAGCGCTGTCATTCCTTTTGACCTGTCCATTCTCATATCAAGGGAAAGAGGATCTTTAAAACTGAATCCTCTTCCTTCTTCAAGTTGAAGCGATGAAATTCCCAAATCAACCAAAACTCCTGTCGGCGCATCTTTGAGTTCCTTCTTCCAAAAACTCACATCCTTGAAGTTGCACTTCAAAAGCGAAACCCTCTCTCCAAAACGGGATAATCTTTTTTTTGCTATATCAAGGGCTGAGGAATCTCTGTCCAGCCCTAAAAGCGTAGATTTGGGATTAGCGCTTAAAATTGCTTCAGCGTGTCCTCCCAAACCTACTGTGCAGTCCACGAAATTTCCTCCGCTTTCTACATCAAATAGTTCACAAACCTCCCTTATCATTACCGGGATGTGGATACAATCCATTTAAACCCTCTTTGATCAGATCTGAAATATAAGTCTGATCTTCATCCGACATCGCCTGCTCGCCGAATCTTTCATAGAATAACTTTTCGTTCCAAATTTCCAATTCATTTGTCGGGTAACCGCAAACGATGACTTCACCGTCCATCCTTGCGTGCTTCCTCAACCTTTGAGGAATCAAAATTCTACCCTGCCCGTCAATTTCCTGCTCGTCGCCGAAAATTGTCGTCATCCAAAGAAACTTTCTAACCCTTGGGTCGTTTGACCTTCCTGAAGCGCTCATCACTTTTTCTATTTTTTCCCACTCTGAAATTGGATAAACCCTTACAGATGGAACCCAAAATGATGTAACATACACTTTGGGTCCGAAGTGTTCTAAGAGGGGAGTGCGAAATTTGGATGGAATTTTCACCCTTCCTTTTTCGTCAACCGTAGCTTCTGCGCCGCCTCTGAACATCTTCTACCCCTTCAAAATATGGCTAAATATAAATTAGCCACTTTCAACCACTTTGGACCACTTATATTGTAGAAAGAAAAAATGTGTTTGTCAAGTCCCTTTTTTTGAATATGTTAGGTTACGCAAAGTGAGGGCAAAAAAGAGGGATTTGGAAGGACAAAAGAGCGGAAGCAAAAAGAAAAAGGGTATAGAGTTTAGGGGGTAGGGATTAGGATTAAAAAGACAGCCATTTCAAGGAATTCATATCAAAATACCCAACCAAAGCAGTTTTCTCATCAATTTGGCAAGGTAAGCTTTCTTCTTTCCCCTCTTATCTCAGGAGAGGGCAGGGGTGAGGTTTCCATCTCAAAAAGCTGTCACTGCGAGATGATCTTCGAAGCAAACCCAAGCGAAGCAGTCTTCCTCTTCTTCTTAATCCCCCTCGCCTCTCAGGAGAGGGCGGGGTGAGGTTTCCGCTAAAAAAACTAATTCCCCTCAACGCCCTAAAGCAATACAGATTGATTATGTCAAAGATTCATTGCCGGGTTTTGATTGATTTTTCTCCAAAGAAACCATCACAACCTCATTGCTTAAGAGAGTATTTTATCAAAGAATATTTCCATAGAAAAAAGGAGATTTAGGAATTAAGATTTTTACTCCAATTGTATTTCTTCAAGGCCCTTTTAAATAAAAATGAAGTATTCTTCCCTCCCAAAATTCTAAAAGCCAATTTTTTTCTTTTCCCTTTTGTTTATAAATAGTATTGTCGCCTTTGAATTGAATGAAACCAACCCTGTTGGCATAAAAAGTCATAACTGTCTCACCATTGGCAATAAATTCAAATTTGTATCTTAAGTCTATATTATTCCATTTTTTTAATGCTACAAATTCATATTTTGAAAGTTTCTCTGCTATCGCTGCAGTCATCACTGAACATTTGGTGTAAAAAAAACAAGTCAACAAAGTACGACTGTCGTCATCCATCACCTTTTGAGAAATAGAAACGGGACTTTCACTACCTACTGCCAGGATTTTAATTTTTATTTCTCTGTTTTCTGCTTCTAAAAATTTGTCAAAATTAAGTTTTAATTGATTATTTTGAGTCAAAGCCTCATTTAAAAACAAACAATTTATTACAATTGCAATCAGGACCTTTAAACAATATTTAATGTTCATTTTATCATCCTCCTAAATTTATTATCTCTTCTTTTCATTCCCGCTTGATTCATCAGGAACTTCCACTTTCTTAATTTTTTTCTTCATCATTTTTGAAGTTGGCCCTTCCACTTTCACCCGCTCTCCCTTATGAGATTTTCTAATTGGTTCATTCAATTGCTTTGCTACTTTTGTTTCAATTTGTGTGATTACTTTTTTTTCTTCCAGGTCATCATATTTTAAATCGTTAGTTTTTGTTCTGCTTATAAATTCCCTTGAATTTTCGGCAAAATCAACTACATGTCCAGATTCATGCACAAGAGTAATTGCAGGACTTTGAATTGTTCCCCCTTCCTTATCTTTTTCATTATCAGTGCCACTTATATCTAAGCCAGCATAAGGATCCCAATAAATCAGATTAGTCCATCCCTCATTCTCAGGAACAAACTTATCGGAATCTGGTACATCACTGGTTACAACTACAGTTACCTCCTTTTCTCCACTCAATGACTCCATTTTTTCAATGACCTGTTTCGCCACTTCAGATTTGGAAAGATAATCCTTTGCCTCCATATAAAGCAAGAGAGCATCAACCTCATCTATCCCTTGCCCAACAATTCTTATATGCCCACTCGGATCATTGAAGTTAACCGGATTTCCTTTGACATAGGTGTAAGCGTTCCAGTTTTGGGGGTTTGTGATGTCGGGGATTAAATTGTCGGGCTTTAAAAATCTTCCCATTGATGAGGCGTAAAATCTGAAGTGCATATAGTCGTAATTGGTAAATGCGTCCCGCTCTTGACCGGTGTATTTGTATCTGAGGTTTGTGTCTTCTTCGCTTTGAGGTTCAAGAAAAACGCCGTATGGCTCCAACTCATTTTTCATTTTTGCTTCTTTCAAGTTTATCATCAAAACCTCACCGCTTAAGAGATAATTTTAACAAAGAAGGGGAAAGGGATTCAAATGGAAAGGGAAATTGAGAGATTAAACGCTTACTCATACTCTTTATCAAGGTTTAAATTGTGTATCAATTTCGACTTCCCTCAAATTATTCAAAATCTAAAATTGTTTTAATAATGCTTTAAGGTCAATTATCAAATCCTTTTCAAGTGATTGATCGTAGGCTCGTAATACTAAACTATTTTTACCGCTTTCAAAACCTACAAAATAATATCCAAGTGGGATTTCTCTAAGCTCCTTTCTTTCTTTTGTCTTTGTGTTATAAAGCATCAATTTCGTTTTTGCTTTAGTATTCTTATTTGTTCCATCTCCTTCTCTATAATGATACAAGTAAACATATTTATCATCTCCTATTGGCCAAAAATAATTCCTTTTCGAATATATTGGTTCAAAACTATTTTGCTTTTCACAATCAAGAACAATTTCTACATCTTTATCTACCAAACTAATCAACTTGTTTCCCACTTTTACCATTGGAAATACATTAGATAAAAAAAAGGGGGGGACTTTTAATGAATACCATTTATCTTTGCAAGGGTCAAAGTAGCACAGATAAAATTTTGGTTCGGGGATTTTTTCAGATTTGCCTATCACAGCCATCATACAAGGTATATCTCCGCATATATCAGAAAAAGGACACCCTTGATTTGAATCCTCCATTGGTTCTCTAATTACTTCCTTTAATGGAATTGCTTTCTCCATTTTACCATTTTGTACTAAAGCAATAAAATTCTGAGCCTTTTTTTTAAGATTTTTTCCTTCTGTGTCATTCGAATAATCCCCATAAACCCATATTGAATCTCCAATTCTTCCTATCAGTTTATCAATAAACCACCCCTTAGGAAAGTCGTATATTTTGGTTCTTTGCACATTTTTATCGTCAATAAAAGAAAAACTTTCAATATTGTTAAAATTCACTAAAATAAGTTCGTTTTTCTTCCCAATCATCATATCAAGAATGGCTGCTCCTCCTCTTTTGTATTTATAAAATTTTATTTTTTTGAAAGAGGAATTTTTCTTTACAGCAAGATATCCACTTCCATCCAAATACGAGCATCTTTCCCACTGAACATCTCTATCTTGAAGAATAATTTTACTCCCCACTCTTTTACAGCTTATCATTATAAGTAACCAAATCAACCCAATTCCTAAACAAGCATAAAACCAATTTATTTTTAATTTCATATATTTCTCCTTCTCCATGCATCTTCAAAGGCTTCCATAAAGGTATTTGCAGGCGAATTATTTATTACATTGATTTCACTAAAAAATTCTTTATAAGATGAAAAACCCAAATCGTTCTTTAAATTCATTATCTCTTCACTCGAGGCGATAATTGCTTCTCGCTCACTTTCTAACAGCGAACGGTCTAAATTTCCTGTAACAGCTTTTAAAACACTGTTCCAAGCGGCCGCTCCTTCACTAAAGATTTCTG
>JAAZNT010000173.1 GCA_012798145.1 Thermoanaerobaculaceae bacterium
CAATTTTGAGGGTTACAGACCCGAGATTTGAGGCGTTTTTTGAATTTGGAGCAAGGGTTTGCCCCCAAGACCCCGTTTATAAAACTGTTTCTGTTGTTTTCAAAGTTGTTCCTGAGATACTAAAGAAAAATCCCAAAGTCAAAGACCCCTATCCCAATCTTGACGCATGTTCCGGCTCTCTTTTATATCATTTTGGAATGAAAGAGTTTAGTTTTTACACAGTAATGTTTGGCGTTTCAAGAACTCTCGGGATGGCTGCTCAAAATGTTCTTTTAAGGGGCTGGGGAGAGCCGATTGAAAGCCCCAAATCAATGACGACAGAGTGGTTTAAACAGCAGGCGGCAAAGAAATAAGAAACAAATTTTTTGCTCAAAGAAAATCTTGTTTTATCCCAGATTGGTTAATAGGACAAAATTTTCAAATGGTCTTCATTAGAAAAAATGGAAGATAACCAATTGACATTAAACGGCTTTGCATAAAGATTTTTTTGGTAAAAATTGAGTTTGTCAAAGTAGAAAAAAGGTGATGGAGTTTATAGCGATCATCAACCTAATGCAGGCAGTTTGCTCTACTCAACAAAATTAGATGGCTTTGACCCGGATTCTTAGTAAAAAAAGTATATGGTAGTTTCAGAAAAATTTTGCAGAAAGATGGAGGAAGAAAGCTTGGCAAAGCCAAGCCCGTCCCGACGCCGATGGGCAAAATGCAAGGAAGATGAGGGGGTGAAAGCGGAGGTGAACTTTGGTTCATTGAGCATTTCAACCCCCGAAATCTGACGCCGCAGTTTGTCCGTCGCCGTCGGCGGATGTTTAAGTTATGATGATGATTGAAGGAGATAAACGCTTATGGCGGAAGAAAAGACGAAGTCTTTGCTTTTGACAAATAAGGAGGCTTGTAAAGCGCTTGCGCTTTAAAGAGCCGACGAATTTGTCAACATAAAACGCAAAGCGTTTTGACGCCATAAGCGTTCTAAAAAGATTAGTTATTTGGAAATTATAATAATTCCAACCATCTAAAATATTGGGGCTTAAAGCAATTGAAAAATTATTTCAATTCCTTGAATTTTTGCGGCGGCATTGGTTATCCCCCCTCGTCTTCCTTGCATCTCACCCCCCAGCGCCTATGCGCGCTTAGCTTACATTTTCTTTATTCCATCTTTAATTCGCTGTCTGAATTTCTCTAACGACAAATTTAGGTTTATAATTAAGACTATTGGGAGGAGTATATGAAGATAAGAATGGTAAAAATTGACACCTTCAGAGAAAATGTGATTTTTTTAAGAAAAGACAGCGAATTTTGCAGGGCGCAAACTTTCAGCCCCCAAACAAAAGTTGAACTCTCTTGGAACGGCAAAACTCTTGTGGGACTATTGAACACAATAGACGAGCCGTTTCTTGCAAAAGGCGAGGTGGGGCTTTGCGAATACGCTTTTGAAAAATTCGGGCTTCCCGCCGGAACTGATGTAAAAATAAGGCATATGGACCCTGTAAAATCTGTTGACCTTGTAAGAAAGAAAATTCACGGAGAAATTCTTGATGAAGAAGATTATCTTCAGATAGTTAAAGATATCGTTGAAAACAGATATTCAAAAGTTGAACTTACCGCTTTTGTAGTCGCCTGCGCACACGGGCCGATGGAAAGGGAAGAGGTTGTCCATCTTGCCAAAGCGATGGTTGAAACGGGAGATGTAATTAAATGGGATTCTGAAATGATTGTTGACAAGCACTGCATCGGCGGAATTCCCGGAAACAGAACAACAATGGTAGTTGTCCCTATTGTCGCCGCCTACGGGCTTTTGATTCCCAAAACTTCCTCAAGGTCAATAACATCCCCCGCCGGAACCGCAGACACTATGGACGCCCTTGCCGATGTTCACCTTGACCTTAAAAAAATGAAAGAAATTGTCTCAAAAGAAAACGGCTGTCTCGGATGGGGAGGGGCTTTCACCCTCGCTCCAGCAGATGACATAATAATAGCGGTTGAAAGGCCCTTGAGCATTGACGCGCAAGGGCAGATGATAGCGTCAATTCTTTCAAAGAAAAAAGCCGCTGGGGCGACACATATCCTTATAGATATTCCGGTGGGCAAAAGCGCCAAAGTCACTTCTCCTTTGTATGCCAATCAACTAAAGAAGCTTTTTGAGTATGTCTCTGCAAAAATGGATATGTTTGTTGATGTGATTATCACAGACGGATCTGAGCCGATTGGAAGAGGAATTGGTCCGGTTCTTGAAGCGATTGATGTTTTGAAAGTTCTTAAAAACGAAAAGGACGCTCCGAAAGACCTTTGGGATAAAAGCGTTGAACTTGCGGGAAGGATATTAGAATTTGACCCTAAGGTGCGCGGCGGAGAGGGAAGAAAAATTGCGGAAGAAATATTGTTAAGCGGGAAAGCGTATGAAAAAATGGAGAGGATAATTGAAGCGCAAGGAAGAAGAACATTGAAAGAGCCAGGACCTCTAAAAAGAGAAATAGTCGCTTACAAAAACGGAAGGATAAACGAGATAAACAACCAGAAAATAGCAAAATGCGCAAAACTTGCGGGGGCTCCGGAGGACGCCGGTGCGGGAGTTTATCTTCTTAAAAGGGTGGGCGAAAAAGTTA
>JAAZNT010000174.1 GCA_012798145.1 Thermoanaerobaculaceae bacterium
CTGCATTAAAATTGTCGTCTTCTTCCGACTGGAATTTAGGAAAAGCGTTGAAAATTGGGAGCATTGCCCACGAAGGATTCACAGGAACATTTGTTTCAATAAACGAGGAAGAAGAAATAATGATTCTTCTTACGAACAGAATTCATCCTGTTCACCCAAGAAAACCTTTTTCGGAAGAGAGAGTACAATTTGTAAGGGCTTGTTATGATTTTCTTGAAAAGTAGCCAATTTTTTGAAAAAACAAAAAAGACGCTTGCTTTTAATCTATCTTATTTAAGAGAAAGATGGGTTTCTATTTTCTCTTTCTTGACGGCTCTTTCTTTTCACATTCTTATCGTCTCCATAGGGACAAGACAATATTTGGGATCTCCTGCTCATACTGAAAGCGCCAATCAAACTGTACAAAAACTTCAAGATGCTATAAAAAAGAAAAATATGAGATTTGTTTATATTAAAGATGATCCCAATTTAATTTCAAAGGCAAAACCCCATCCTGATGCGCCTCTTTCTGACAAAGACAGAGCGGGTTCAAGTCCCGACAGAGGAAAGGGGACATCTTGGGATCCCTATTCTGAAGGCAGTAGCCCTCAAAGGCAGTTTCCATCATACGGAATTCCTTCTTCTCCAATTAGAAAGAATGTTCCTTCAAGACAGGAAATTCAGGGAACGGAAGCAAGGAAGATGAAACCTGCGGAGACAATCAAAGAAGAAGCGAAAAAAATTGCTGGACAAAAGGAAGAAAAAGGAGATGGGAAGAAGGGAATATCAATTGATACTGAAAAGATTCAGGCTCCTAAAGGCGAAGAAGGTAAAGATTTAAAAGAATCCAATCCTGCTGAGAACAAGGAAACTGGAGTTGCAGGCGCAAAGGGAATTTCAGGACAAATTGGACAAATGATGGTTGAAAGTTTAAAAGGGGGGTACAGAAACACTAATGCGTCAAGATTGAACAAAGGTGCGGTTTCTTTTGAGACTTCGGGCTGGGATTTGGGACCATATGCAAGAATTGTTCAGCAGAAAGTTGAAAGCAACTGGAGGATTCCGGCTGTTCAAGAAATTTTAAGACAGAAGGGGTGGGTAGCAGTACATTTTGAGATAATGAAAGATGGAACCATTCAAAATGTTTCAATAGAAAAATCGTCAAGGATTCCATCTTATGACCAAGCGGCTTTAAATGCTCTCAAATCGTCAAGCCCTCTTCCTCCCCTTCCTTCGTTTGTTACCGAAGAAAAAATATCGGGAACATTTAGATTTTTTTATAATATGTGGTCTGAAAACGATGAATAAAGGAGGCGCTATGAGAAGAATCTTTGCTGTTTTATTTCCACTTTTTATTTGTATTGGATTTTTTTGTCAGGAAAGCAAAAAGCCGAATTTTATTATAATCACTCTTGACACTTTTAGGGCAGACAGATTGGAAGTCTATGGAAGCAAGGAAAAACTTGCCCCTAATCTTGAAAAATTTTCTAAAGAATCGAAAGTCTATACAAACGCAATAACTCCTACCCCTGTAACGCTTCCAGCCCATGCTGTAATTCTTACAGGATGCTACCCAAACAAAACAAATCTTTATGATAATGGCGTTGGAACGCTTTCTCCAAAGATTAAAACAGTTGCTGAAGTTTTAAGAGAAAAAGGATACGACACAAGAGCTTATGTTGCCGCCGATGTCTTAAAATCAAAGTATGGACTTTCAAGAGGTTTTTCAATTTATGATGACGACCTCGGGGTTACCGAAAGAAGATTTGCACAGGAAATAACTGAAAGGGCTATAACATTTTTTAACGGGAAAAAAGAAAAACCGTTTTTCCTGTGGCTTCACTATTTTGACGCCCATCAGCCCTATTTAACTCCAGAAACCCCACCAAACGAAGTTCAAGGCGATTATAACAAAGCGGTATCATACCTTGACAAAGAATTGAAAAGAGTTTTTGACGCGATTCCTCCAAATACAATTGTATTTGTTGTTTCC
>JAAZNT010000175.1 GCA_012798145.1 Thermoanaerobaculaceae bacterium
TGTTTCAGAAATTTCAGGAAGCCCTTCAGCGTCTTTCACCCTTTTTAACCCAGCGTTGTAAGCTGCAAGAGCGAGTCCGAGGTCTCCGTAACATTCGTCAATCAAATATTTTAAGTATTTTACTCCTGCAAAAATATTTTCCTGCGGGTCAAAAACATTCTTGACTTTATAATCTTTTTGGACAGAAGGCATTAACTGCATAAGTCCTTTTGCTCCTTTTGGCGAGACAGCGCGAGGGTTGAAGTTTGATTCAACTTTGATCACCGCTGCGACAAGTTTCAGATCAAGCCCCTCTTTTTGACACGCTTTTGCTATTATCTCTCTGTAAGGAATTTCAGCGGAGAGATTTTTTTCTGGCTCTTTCTCATCAGGCGGCGGAATGTATCCGGAATAACTTTTCAGAATCTGGTTCTTGGGGCACCCCATCTTGTTCCCTCCGGGAAGATAAAGAGTGACAAAATCGCCCTCAAATTCTATCTTTTCCGCAACGATGGTCTTTTCAGAAGTGAATACAACAAGTTCCATTGAGAAAATCGGAATTGCAGCAAATAGTAAAAATGTCAAAAACAAAAACTTTTTCATCACATCAAATCTGCAAGAGTTCCAAAAAATCTGTCAGAACCGCTTTTGGAAGTTACTATGTACATTTTGTCAACAAGGAGGTTTGGATAATCTTCGGGTTCGATATTTTTGTAAATTAGCGAAATTGTCGCTGACATAGCCCTTTCCTTTTGAAGAAAATTGACAAGGGTTTTAACGAGTTTGTAATTAATTTTTCTTGTTTGTTCTTTTCCATTGGAAGCGCTCCTGCCTGTAAGTTTGCCTATGGCGCTTGACCAAAATGAGGGCTTTTTTGGAGGGACTCCATTGTATTTTTCAAAGATGGAAATGAACCGCTTTAAGTTTTCCGGAGAAACATAATCCATAACTGCGATGGAGGGAGAACTTGGGTCTGAAGTCAAATAAAGGGCTGTGTAAATCCCCGGCTTGTCCCACTTTATTGAAGAATCTATTGGCTCAATGGCAGAGCCGTGAACTAATCCGTATCTTGGGTCGATCCTAAACAATACGCTTTCTTTCATAGCCAAAAGAGAATCTTTAAGTTTTTTGGAAAACGGAATGATCGCCCTGCTTGCGTCGCTGCTCGTTGAAACGATAACAAAAGTTTCCAGAATGTCGCTCAAAGTTTCAAGTTCATCAAGGCAGTAAATCGCCAAATGCGATGGGGAAGACATTCCCTCTCCAGCCCACAAACACTCAAGTTTGAACTCTTTTAAAAAAGAGTGCTTGGGAAGATACCCGGTTCTGACATCCCTTTCATATTGGTTAAGAATTACAAGAAAATCTTCAAGAGGGAAGTTGTCAATTCTTAATGTTGATCCTTCCGCCACTATCGTTCCTCCAAAATTACAATATGAACTAAATGTCTAAATTTGTCAAATTAACTCTTCTTTTTCCATCTTTAAAATCAAAATTTATCCTAAAAATTCTTCTGCCACAGGTCTCAAAGAA
>JAAZNT010000176.1 GCA_012798145.1 Thermoanaerobaculaceae bacterium
AAATAACTGGTTAACAAAAACTTTCCCTTTTTCCATGCTTTCTTCTTTTTTCTCAGAATACATCCTCACAATGATTGTTTGAAGACCCGCAGCAAACAATCCCAAAATCATATTTGGAATAATAAGGGCTACCTCAAAGGCGTCCATTTGCATTGATGTACCGAAGTATTTTGCGGTGAGCATATCCCTTACATAGCCCACAACCTTACTCAGGAATGCTAAAACTGCCGTAATAATAGCTGCTTCGGTGATTGTTTGGTGGCTAAGACGGTGTCGAATTCTTTTCCTATCCATTCAATAAGTTCTCCACGATTTCAAGGACTGCTTTAAATTTGTTTTCCCAAGAATATACTTTTGCGTCAACAGTCCTTTTTATTCTTTTATCAATGCTATCTTCAGAAACCGCTATTTGAATCTTTTGAATAAACTCTTCAGAGGTTATTCCAATATAAACAGGAAATTTTGAAACATTTCCCACTGGAGTTGATATAACGGGCACTCCAGCTGAAAGGTATTCGTAAATTTTAAGAGGATCAACCTTTTTTGTAAGTTCGTTTACCTTGAAAGGCACAATCGCAACGGAGGATTCTGATAGGATAGGTGCAAACTCTTCTTGGGTCTTTTTTCCAAAGAATTTCACATTGCTTAAACCCTCAAGTTGTGATATGTTTGTTGAAACAAAACCAATAAGAATAATTTCAAAATCTTTAAAAGCCGTTGCAACCTTATAGACAAGATCTACATCAAACCAATCAGCAATAGCGCCCACATATGTGATTTGTTTTTTAATTTGAAGCGAATCTTTATTCTTTAACCACTGAGAAAAGAGTTCGTAATTTACACCATTTCCCACAACTACGGGCACTTTCCCAAAACTTTTCATCTTGTCAACGAGAAAATCGTTATCTGTCACCATCACCACATCTGCTAACTCAACTGTTTTTTTCTCAAGTGTATTTACAAAAGCAGGGTTTATCAGGCCACCAAAGCTTGCATGGTCATCAACGCAATCATAAATTAGTTTCGCATTAAACTGTTTAATTCCTTTTGGAAAAAATGGCATATAATTGATTACTATATTTGGCTCAAAAGAAATCTCCTTTAGAGCATTTTTGATTTTGCTATAGTAAATCCCTTCATCAAGCCCGTTGAAAAAAGCGTATTTCTTGAAAAACGGCCAAATTGGGAAACTTCTTAAAATATAAAAATTATCTGAAATATGCTCAAGTTTCCCTGCGTTACCTGCTTTAAACCCCTTTTTCAGATATGCAAGGTAAGTATAAGGCGACTCGACATATACAACTCTGAAACCATTTTCACTTAAAAATTTTGCAAAGCGCGTCTTTCTCGAAGGAAAGTAAGCATCATACCTATTTGTCGAAAGAAAAAGAATATCTTTACCATTCATCAATAACCTCAGAGAGTGCAGAAATAATCCAGAAGTTCATCGTTATCCCCCATACGTTGAAGAGGTTTTCAACAAAAATATGAATGAGAAGCGCTAAAAGCGCAATGCCCAAAAATAGGAAAATTGTTTTCTTTTCTTTGAAAAATCGTGCAGCAAAATTAGCGAATGAAGACGACACCCACAGTATAAAAGTGATAATACCTAAAAACCCTGTCTCAGCGAAAACATTTATATAGACACTATCCATAGAAGTATAGGAAAAATACCCGTATTTTTGCGCAGCAGAACCACCGAATGTGCCTAAGCCAGTGCCAAG
>JAAZNT010000177.1 GCA_012798145.1 Thermoanaerobaculaceae bacterium
CTGTTGGATCAATTATAGTAATTGGTTTAAGCCCCAGTGAAATTCCAATGTTAAACAATTTTGCCCTTGGAATACAATTTCCAACACCTCCCAAGCCAACTATGAAGTAATCAACTCCTCTTTTTTTTATTTCAGGCAGTAGTTCATCTCCGCCTCTTATTTCTATATTTTCTATTGTTTCTCCCCATATTTCTTTATTGGCGTCAAGAAAGCATTCTATTTTTAGATTTTTATCACCAAGCCGTGAAATAGAATCAAGAAGAACTCTGCAATGACCCCCGCACCCCAGAATAACTGCCCTTTTCACTTTACCCTGTCCCCAACTTTTAAATCGTAAAATTCTTTCCTCACATTAACGCCTTTTGAAAGATATTTTTCAAGATTCTTCACTATAATTTTAGAAGCATTTCCTTTTACATAAATATTTTTACAATCTTTTATTGAATCTTTAAATTTCTTTCCTGTTGCTTTTTTTAAAGCATCAACTATTTTTCTTTTGTCAAAGGGGCAGTCAATGATATTTTTGTTTCTTGTCCTTCCTTTTTGTCTGTCCCCAATGTTCACAACCGGAAGATTAAATGAAGCCGCTTCCAAGATTCCGCTTGAAGAATTACCGACCATTGCAGATGCGTAATTCATTAAACTAAAGTACAATTGAGTTCCAAGATTTTCAAAAACTTTTATTTTACGGTTGTTATGGGCGAAATCATAAATGACCTTTCTAATTTCGCTGTTTTGGGGATCAGCATTCGGCGCCGTAACAACGACTTGATAATCAAATTCTTCAAGAGCATCAAACAATATCTTTGCGTTCTTCCCGTTTGACTCTCCTCCCACTGTTTCGGGGTGAAGAGTAGCAATGAGAAAATTTGCTTCAAGCGCAATATCCAACTTCTTTTCAATTTCTTTCTTGGAAAGTATTTTGACAAAATTTAAATTATCAAGAGAAGGAGCGCCTGACACTATAACATTTTCAGGATTTTCACCAAGTTGAATGATTCTTTTTCTATATTCTTCAGTAGCGACAAAATGCAAATGTGACAATTTGGTAATTGAGTGTCTTAATGAATCATCAATGGCGCCATAAGTCAATTCACCTCCGTGAATATGCGCCACCGGTATATTAAAAGGAAGTGCTGCAAGGGCAGCAGAATGCATTTCAAATCTGTCTCCTAAAACTAAAAGAAGGTCAATTTTCCTTCTTGTAAAAACATCTGCAAAAAAATTTAAAGCAAGAGCCATTGATTTCACGGTGGAAGAAGGGGTATCTGATGATAACAATATTTCACCCTTTTCCCCTATTTTAAATTTCTCTTTCTCAATTTCCCTTATTGTATAACCATAATTCGGAGAAAGATGGCTTCCCGTAACAATAAAGAAATAATTTAATATTTTGCTCTTTTCTAATTCTTTCACAATAGGAATGTAAATCCCAAAGTCTGCCCTTGATGTTGTAACAATTGCAACACTTCTCATCTGAAATATTCCCATTTCAAAATATGGTCTTTTTTAATGTCAATTTTTGCAATTTTGCCTATCAATTTATCAATCATCATCGGGTCAATTCCACCAAAGGGTCTTTTGGAGACAACCATATCCCTTTTTATTCTTTCGCCCTTTTTTATATTTACCTTTGCAACAAGCGACTTCCTTGCAACTTGCAGTGTATTCTCTTCAGAGGAAACTATTTTCTTTTTCGCTTCGCCCAAAGCACTTTCCACATCTCTTAACATCTTAACCATTTCTTTCAATTCTTCGGGCTGTAAGGACGCTTTGTGGTCTGGACCTTCCATTTTTCTGTCAAGCGTAAAATGCTTTTCAATAATGTTCGCTCCTAAGGATACTGCAGCAATTGGGATATGAACTCCAAGCGTATGGTCTGAAAAACCAATTGGGAAATCAAAAAGCGATTTGAATTTTTTTACAACATTCAGATTAACATCAGAATAAGGGGCAGGGTAGGAACTTACGCAGTGAAGCAATGCCATTTTCTTTAAGCCAATTTGTTTCAGTTTACCTATAACTTTCTTAACTTCCTTTAAATCTGACATACCGCTTGAAAGAATTAAAGGTTTTCCAAACTTCACTATTTCCTTAAGCAAAGGTAAATTATTGAAATCTCCTGAGCCAATTTTAAAAGCAGGAACATTTATCTGATTTAGAAATGTAGCGCTCTCTTCATCAAAAGGAGTTGAAAGAAAAATTATATTTCTTTTGTCACATCTTTCTTTTATTTTAACAAAGTCCTGAAATTTAAGTTCAAGTGATTTTATCATCTCATATTGATCTTTGAACTTTGCATTTTTCTTCTGATAATTGGCTTGAGGAGCGCCTTTCAAAACAAGATTTTCTGCCTTGAATGTTTGGAATTTTACTGCGTCAGCCCCGCTGTCCTTTGCTGCATCAACAAGTTTGAAGGCAAGCCCAAGTTTGCCGTTGTGATTTACACCTGCCTCTGCAATTATAAAACAAGGATGACCGTTTCCAATTTTTCTTTTATTTATAACAATTTCTACCATATTGTGAAGCCGCCATCAAGAACGATATTCTGCCCCGTCAAATACTTTGACATATCACTTGCAAGATAAGCAATGGTTCCTTTTATATCTTCTTCTTTTGCCATTCTTCCAAGCGGAGTCTTTTTTTCGTATTTTTCAATAAACTTGGGATCCTGATTTCTAAAAACGCCCCCCAGCGAAATGGCGTTTACTCTTATTTTTGGAGCAAATAAAGTCGCAAGATATCTTGTAAGCTGAATAAGCCCTCCCTTGCTTGCACCGTATCCTGCGGGATTTACCATCTTTGTTCCTTCATAAAGAGCAAAATCTGGCGCGACAACACCATAAATTGAAGAAATTAAAATTATAGAACCGTTCTTACTTCTCTCAAGATGTTTTTGCGCCTCCTGACAAAGAATAAATGCTGAGGTCAGATTCACCTTAAGGCACGCTTCAAATGCATCGACGCTTTGCTTTTCAAAGGGCTCAGCCCAGCCGGGATATCTTGTTGTTCCAACAAAAGCGGCACAATGGACCAGTATATCAAGCCGCCTAAAATTTTTGATAACCTGCGGGACAATGCTTCTTGTCTCGCTTTCATTAATAAGGTCAGCTTCTAAAGCAATCGCTTCCCGTTTGTATTTTCTTTCAATTTTTTTTCTTACTCTTTCTGTTTTTTCTTTTGAAATGTCGTGAACAGCAACATTTGAGCCAAGTTCGGCAAGCGTTTCACAAATAACCCTGCCAATATGTCCTCCACCGCCAATTACAAGTGACACTTTGTTTTTCAAATCCATCGCCTTTTTCATTTTTCTATCCAAGGAAGCTTTACAATGCCCGCTTCAAGAAGGGCTTTGGCTTTATCAAAATCTTCAATGTGATCAATATGAAAAGCCCTTATTTCAGGTATTTCAACCATAAGATTTTTTCCTTCATCTATCCATTTTAACGCTTTTTCAGACAAAAGAAAATCTCTTCTCCAAAGATATAGTGAGGCGTTTATCCTGAAAACTTTTGGGACTTCCTGCCTTCTCTTGTATTTTCCAGCACCTTCTATCAACGGTTTCATAAAACCATTATTTTCTACTACGCAGTGCCAAAAAGGGTTAAATTCGGGTTCGGAGACTCCAATCGCTCCATCCGCTTCAATTGATTCTTCAAGAAGATTTACGGCTTTTTCAATGTCCTCCGGATACCTGCCGGGGCTTGTCGGATCAAGCAATAAAATTGATTCATATTTTTTTTCGTAAATTTTTTCACACTCAATTAAAGAATGCTGCAAAACAAGGATCATACCTGCTTGGTCAGTTGCGAGTTCTTGAGGTCTTTTAAAGGGAATTTCTGCGCCATATTCTTTCGCTATTTTTGCTATTTGTTCGTCATCTGTTGAAACCACTACTTTGTCCAGCCATTTGCACATTCTTGCGCACATTATTGAATGGGCTATCAAAGGGTGAGAAAGAAGCGGCTTTATATTCTTTCCCGGAAGCCCTTTCGAGCCTCCCCTTGCCGGAATAACACAAAGAATCGGTCTAATTGACATATTTTAGTGCCACCTTTCTTCCTAATTTTGAACTTAGTTTCCAGCCATCAATAACTATCAAGTTATAAACCGCCTCATCATAATCGCAAAGTTTCTGCTTTTTTTTGCCTTTTATTACACTAATGAATTCTTCTATTTCTCTTTGATATAAAGTGTCTTTCTTTCTTTTTATTAATAAATATTTTACTTTCCCATTCTGCACAATTGTTATATGTTTATTAAGAAAATCATAGGAAATGGTTTTCTCTATTGATGACACCACGCACTTTCTTGAATGATTCTTGTTGAGATAATCGAGCACAATTGTAGAAGAAGATTTATTATCATATTCGCACTCAGCAGATGCATATTCTTCTTCTGCAATTTTTAAAATTCCCCAATTTTTGGTTGTTCCAATTATGGCAAGTGGCTTATTATAAAAAAAATTGAGATAATCAATTTCGTGGCTCAAATCAAGAAGAACTCCCCCCTCTTTTGGCTTTGCGGCATAACCTTCAAGATAGTTTCTTCCTTTTCGCCAATCAGGAAGATAAGACCGGCATTCTGAATAAATATAATAAATTTCTCCAATATCATTTGCCAAATGGAACAATTTATTAAAACCATCATCAAATCTTAAATTGTAGCCAACAAATAAATTGCCTTTTACTTTATCTTTTATTTTTTTTGCTTCTTTCGTGCTTGATGAAAGTGGCTTTTCGCAAAGTATGCAGTAATCAAGTTCAAGCGCTTCCTGACAGTCCCTTATATGCCTTGAGGTGTTTGTGCAAATAATAATTCCTGTCGCTCCCCAATTTTTGGCTTCTTCAATGTCATAAGCCACCTTATATCCATCTCTTGACAATTCTTCAAATCTCTCTTTTCTTGTGGGAATTGCAATAGTTTCAATATTTAGAGAATTGAGAACCCTTAAATGCCTTAAACCTATTGAACCCGTCCCTAAAACTGCAATTTTAATTTTTTTATTCATCGTATAAAAGAGTGGCTTTTCTCCTTGTAAACATTTGCAAGTTGATTTTTTCTTATTTGGTGGACTAACTCTATTGATTTTCTTGAATCTTCAATTCCGAAGCCGTTACCTTCAAGTGTTCTTTTGTAAACCTCTGTGTGAAGATTGGTAAATCCTTCTGAAAATTCTATTTCCTTTTCATCAATCTTTATTGAACGAAAGGTATTTTTACCTGCTTTCTTTATATGGTCGGGAACAAAACCAGCGTCAAGCGATAGGAACCACTTGACATCAGCTTTTTGAAGAGCCAAATAACCTGAAACGCTCTTTTCATCTCTGTGAAAAACATAATTTTCTTCAACATCTCCAAAAAGCCATATCATTAAATCAAAAAGATGAATTCCAATATTTGTGGCAACACCCCCAGACAACTCTTCAGACCCCTTCCAAGAAACATAATACCATCTTCCTCTTCCAGTTATGTATGTCAATTCAACTTCATATCTTCTATTGTTTTTTTCTATCTCTTCCTTAATTTTTATTAGTTCAGGGTGAACCCTCAACTGCAAAATAGTATATACCCTTCTGCCGGTCTCTTCTTCAAGTTCTTTAAGGGCGTCAAGATTCCAAGGGTTTATGACAAGAGGCTTTTCGCATATTGCATTGCAGTCGTTTCTCAAAGCAAGTATTGTATGGGCGTCGTGAAGATAATTTGGGGTGCATATAGAAACGAAATGAACTTTCTCGTCATCACCCTTTCGGTGCTGTTTAAAGAGAAATCTGTCGAACCTTTCGGGCTCCTTAAAGAATTTTACATCAAGAGAGTATTTGTCAAGAATTCCCACAGAATCCTTCGGGTCAACAGCGGCAACAATC
>JAAZNT010000178.1 GCA_012798145.1 Thermoanaerobaculaceae bacterium
CAAGAATCCCCTTCTCCTTCAACTTTTCCACCACAATTTTTGCGCTTCCACTCTTCTTGGTTTTAACCATAAAAATATTAGTTTCTACTGAAGATAAATCAACATCAAAAAGCGGATTCTTCGATATGGAAATAGCGAGTTTTTTTGCCTTTTCGTGATCTTCCCAAAGTTTAGGAAGAACCTCTTCAAAAGCGACAAGCCCGCAGGCGGCAAGAACCCCCGCCTGTCTCATACCTCCCCCAAACATTTTCCTGTAAACTCTTGCTTTTTCAATAAAATCTTTGCTTCCAACAAGAAGAGAACCCACTGGGGCAGAAAGCCCTTTTGAAATGCAGAACATAACTGAATCAAAGGGTTTGGCAATATCTTTTGCTGTCGTTTTCAATGCAACAGCAGCATTAAAAATCCTTGCCCCATCAAGATGTGTTTTCATTCCGTTTTCTCTGGCGATTTGGCATAAACTCTCTGCTCTTTCAAGGGAAAGGCACCTGCCTCCAGCCATATTGTGAGTGTTTTCAAGGCACAAAAGAACAGTTTTAGGAAGGTAATATATTTTAGGGCGTATTGAGTTTAAAAGTTGTTCCTCATTAAAAAAGCCGTTTCTGCCTTCAATGACTCTTGGCAGAGTTCCCGACAATGCGGACATAGCACCAAGTTCATAATTATAAATATGCGAGGAAGATTCAACAACAACTTCGTCTCCCATTGAAGTATGACATTTGATTGCGATTTGATTCCCCATCGTTCCCGATGGAACAAAAATGGCCGCTTCTTTTCCAAGCATTTCAGCCGATTTTTCTTCAAGGAGATTTAATGTTGGATCTTCGCCATAGACATCATCCCCCACTTCCGCCTTTGCCATCGCCTCTCTCATTCTCAATGTTGGCTTTGTCACAGTGTCAGACCTTAAATCAATCATTTTGGAATACATTGGTCATTCCGCCTTTCTTTATCAAATTTCAAAAGTGAGAATAAGGAAAAAAAACTAAAATGTCAAATTGATTTTATTGGAGTCTTTTACATAGAAATTTAGAATAACTACTTTTGAAAGAAACTGATAATGGTGTAAAATAGGTTTTATGGGGAAATTTGCCCCTTTTTGGGAGGAAAGTTATGAGCTGTCAAAATTATTTTGAAGAACTGATTGAAAAAACAATTGAGAACACTATTTGGAGACAAAAGAAGTGCATCAACCTTATCCCGTCTGAAAACACGCCCTCGCTTTTGGTTAAACTTCTTGAAATTTCAGACCCTCAGGGAAGGTATGCAGAGCACAAAACTGCTCTGAAAAAGGAAAGAGAAGCGCTTTCAGGTTCAGGCGCCCTTAAGGGAGACCAGATTTATTACTATCAGGGAACGCAGTTTATCTTTGAAATTGAAGAGAAACTGAAAGAGGTTATGAAGGAGTACCTTGGCGCCGATGATGTCGAAACAAGGGCAATTAGCGGTCAGATGGCTAACGAAGTGGCTTTTAAAGCGGTATTGAAATATCTCTCCAAAGGCGGAGATAAACTGCCCAAATTGTCCTCAAGTGGAAGATTTTTTTCCGTGATGAACAACAGTTTGAATGGAGGAGGACACCTCTCTGCTCAACCTTTCGGGGCTTTGTTCAACTTTGTTGAAGAAGAACCAGTTCAAATACCTCTGCAGCAAAACAATCCTTATAAAGTTGATGTAGAAAAGATGATTTCGCTTGTTGACGAAAAAAAACCTCCGCTTATTATTTTTGGAAAAAGTCTATTTCTCCATCCCGAGCCAGTGAAAGAATTGAAGAAATATCTTGACTCTCAAGACAACTATTTTCCTGTCGTTATGTATGATGGGGCGCATGTTCTTGGAATTCTTGGCAAATTCTTTCAGGATCCCCTTTCTGAAGGAGCAAATATAGTGACGGGCTCAACCCATAAAACTTTTTTTGGACCGCAAAGAGGCATTATCGGGATAAAAGTTGGTGAAAATTCTCCTTACTCAAAACTTTCAGGCGAAGTACATACAAGAACTTTTCCCGGCTCTACAAGCAACCACCATCTTGGAACTCAACTCGCCCTTCTCGGCGCGGCACTGGAAATGAAACACTTCCGGGAAGATTACCAAAAAGCAGTGGTGAACAATGCGAAGAGTTTTGCAAAAAGCCTTTACAGCAAAGGTATCCCTGTTGAAGGCGGCGAAGAAGATGGATTTACAAAAACTCATCAGGTTGTGATTAGAGTAAAAAATTTCGGTGACGGAAAAGAGATTGCGACAAGACTTGAACAAAACAACATAATAGTTAATTTCCAAGCCCTCCCCGACGATGAAACCTTCTACCACCCTTCCGGAATAAGAATGGGCGTCTCTGAAATGACAAGATTTGGAATGAATGGCGAAGATTTTGAAACTCTTTCGGAGATTATGGCAGATATAATCATAAACAACAAAAACAAAAAAGGCGATGTTGAAAACTTGAGAAAGAAATTTACTAAGATGCGATTCTCATTTGATGAAGAATCTTCAAAGGGAATTTATAGAAAGTTGATGGAGAGCATCTTCGGCAACTTTTTATGAGGAGAAGATTAAGAAAAGTGAGGCAAATGAATTAAGATGATGTTTGACATAGATTCCTATTTCAAAAAAGCAACTTCTCAAAAAAGCAAATCTTCTTCGCCTATAAATCTTGAAAGAAAAAAGCTTCAAAACGGGATAACTTTTGTGACAGAAAGTATATCCTGTTTCCCATCAGTCTCCGCTGGAATTTGGATCAGGGGCGGTTCCAGAACAGAGACCCCAGAAATAAACGGCTCAACCCATTTTGTTGAGCATATTGTTTTCAAGGGGACAAAGAATCTTTCTTATAGCGACATTTACAAAGCATTTGACAAAATGGGAGGCGTGATAGACGCTTTCACATCAAGAGAAATTATGGGGTTTCACTTTAGGGTTCAAAAAAGGCACTTTGAAGAAGCGTTTTCAATACTCTCTGAAATTTTGTTTGAACCACTCTTTCCACGAGACGAGATGGAGAGAGAAAGAAAAGTAATTCTCGAAGAAATTAAGATGGTCAACGACAGTCCCTCGGATGTTGTTGCGGATCTCTTTATGGAAAGAGCATACCCAAACCATCCGCTCGGCATGCCAGTTCAGGGTTCTGAAAAAGTAATCTCCAAAATGACAATAGAGACCTTGAAGAAAAGGCATAGAGAACTGATTTCGCCCCAAAACCTCATAGTGACTGCAACCGGCGATATTGAAATGAATGAACTTTTTTCCTCTTTCAAAAAATATCATCGTTATTTGCCCCAAACCAAAAAGAGAGAATTCAGACCTCCGCACTTTTCAAAAGGCATTAAGATATTTGAAAGAAAACATCTCGAACAAGCGCAGATAGTGTTAGGATTTGAATCTGAAAAAGCATCTTCAAAAAACAGATACGCCCTTGTTGTTCTTGCCAACATCCTTGGCGGAACAATGTCATCAAGATTATTTACTGAAATCAGAGAAAAACTTGGGCTTGTTTATTCAATTTCCTCGGAACACATCGGACAATACGACAGCGGAATTTTTGCGGTCCAAGCCGCTTCTTCCAATGAGGCTGCGCCAAGAACTCTTCAAGAGACAATAAAAGTTCTATATGATTTTTGTAAGAATGGACCTTCAAAAGAGGAAATTGAAATAGCAAAAGAGAATCTTATTGGAGGCTTGATTCTTTCCCTTGAATCAACTTCAGCAAGGATGGGAAGAATAGCAAGAAACGAACTTTATTTCGGAAGGCAATTTGATGTCAAAGAAGCTATTAATGGTATTGAAAGTGTTTCTTCTTCAAAGTTGACTTCCATCGCAAGAGAAACATTCAATCCAAAAAAAATGAATGTCACTATACTTGGACGGAAAAGCGCCTTAAAAGGCGTAGATTTTTCAGTTTTGGAAAGAAAATGGTAGAAGTAAAAATTAAAAGACTTCCCCACAGTGAAGGACTGCCTCTTCCAGAAAAAGCCACCGAAAAATCCTCCGGCTTTGACTTAAGAGCGGCAATAGAGGAAAAATTTCTTTTGAAGCCTTTTGAAAGATTTTTGGTTCCCACAGGATTTATTTTAGAGATCCCTGAAGGCTATGAGGGACAGATAAGGACAAGAAGCGGACTTGCCATTAAGAGCGGAATTGTATGTCTAAACAGTCCCGGAACAATCGATTCTGATTACAGGGGCGAGGTAAAAGTAATAATCGCAAATCTTTCAAATGAAGATTTTGAAATAGAAAGAGGAATGAGAATAGCACAGCTCGTAATATCAAAATGCGAAAATGTGAAGATAGTTGAATCTGTTTCTCTTTCTGAAACATCAAGAGGCGAAGGCGGTTTTGGCCACAGCGGTGTTATGTAATGGTGAAAATCAATGTTCTTTCAAGCGGGTCATCCGGAAACGCTGTTGTCATTCAATCATCTAAAAGTTCTATTCTGATCGACGACGGTGTTTCATTTAAAAAATTGAAGTGCCTTTTTGAAAAAGAGAAACTCTCAATTGATAAAATTGACGCTCTTGTTGTTAGCCACGAACATAGCGACCACATTTCAGGGATAAGGATTTTGCTCAAGAAAAAGCCAATTCCCGTTTTCGTTTCTGATTTGGTTGCGCAGGATATAGAATTTCCTGATGATTTTGACAATATGGTAAATATTGTTGAAGCGGAAGAGGATTTTGAAATTGAAGATTTCATTATCAAGCCTTTCTTGGTTCCCCACGACGCGAAGCAAACCTTCGGTTTTGTAATTTTCTGTGATGGAATAAAAATAGGGTATGCGGCAGACCTCGGAACTTATAATGAACATATTGTAAAAAGAATAAAAGATTCAAACTGCCTTATGGTTGAGTTCAACCACGATTTGGATCTTCTCCACAATTCGCCTTATCCAGAACATCTAAAATTGAGAATCGCATCAAGAATAGGCCATCTTTCAAACGACCAAGGAGCAAAACTTCTTTCAAAAACTATTTCTGAAGAAACAAAGGCGGTCTATTTGATGCACCTTTCAAAGGAAACAAACAAAAAAGAATACGTAGAAATAGCCGCTTACAGCGCTCTGAAAGAGAAGGATATCTTTTTTGAAATAACAAACCATCTTGAACCTTCCAGACCTTTTATTTTTTAAGGAGGATTTATGATAGAAAGATACTGCACCAAAGAAATGAAAGATTTGTGGTCTGAAGAAAACAAGTATTCAACTTGGCTTGAAGTGGAACTTGCGGCTCTGAAGAGCCAAAGCGAACTTGGAATAGTTCCCCAAAAAATCTGTCAGGAGATTTTACAGAAGGCAAACTTTGACATTAAAAGAATTAATGAGATAGAAGAGACTGTAAAGCACGATGTGATAGCTTTCACAACAAGCGTAGGAGAACACATAGGAGAACTTTCGTCATATTTCCATTATGGCTTGACTTCTTCAGATGTTGTAGACACAAGTTGGTGCATTCTTACATCAAGGGCGTTGAAACTTATACTTAACGAAGGTGAAAAACTGCTTGAAACTGCGAAAAAACAGGCTTTTAAATACAAAGACACAATAATGATAGGCAGGACGCACGGAGTTCACGCAGAACCATACACTTTGGGGCTAAAATTCGCTCTTTTTTACGATGAATTGAAAAGAGACAAAAAAAGGCTTGAAACTGCACTCGAGACAATAAGCGTTGGAAAGCTATCGGGGGCGGTCGGAACATACGCTCACCTTTCCCCGGAAGTTGAAAAGAGAACGCTAAGAAAGCTTGGAGTAAAGCCAGAAAATATTTCAACCCAAGTTGTTCAAAGAGACAGATTCGCAGAAGTTGTTTTCGCTATCGCAATAACAGGAGCAACCCTTGAAAAATTTGCCACAGAAATTAGACATCTTCAAAAAACGGAAGTAAGAGAGGTTGAAGAGCCGTTTTCAAAGGGACAGAAAGGTTCCTCCGCAATGCCTCACAAAAGAAACCCCGTTGGTTGCGAAAACATAACAGGGCTTGCAAGACTTTTGAGAGGTTATTTGATCCCCGCTATTGAAAACATTTCCCTATGGCACGAAAGGGATATTTCCCACTCGTCAGTTGAAAGAGTAATAATTCCGGATTCAACTACAGTTCTTCACTATGTTTTAAGAAGGATGGAAAGAATTATAAGAGACCTTTTCGTGTATCCCGAAAATATGAAAACAAATCTTGAAAAAACCAAAGGGCTTTTATATTCCCAAAAAGTTCTTCTTGCCCTCGCCCAAAAAGGTTTTAGCAGAGAAGAGGCGTATCTTTTGGTTCAATCTTCTGCAATGAAAGTTTGGAACAATGAAGGCAGTTTTGAAGATCTTCTTTACAAAGAACCTAAAATCCGTAAAGTTTTTTCAAAAAAAGAACTTCATTCCCTTTTTGAGCCAAAATCTTTTTTAAAAGAAGTGGACACAATATTCAAAAGGGTTTTCAAGGATGATTGAAATTCTTCTGCTGTTTTTAGCGATAATTTTCCTTATTTATGCTTCCATATTGATCTTCTCTTTTTTAAGGAGGAAAGAATCGCACAAAAGGGCGGTTCTCACAGGGGGCGGAAGTTCGGGACATATCTACCCTGCAATAGCAATTGGCAGGGCGCTTGAGCCCGACATAGAAAAATTTATTTACATAGGGGGAAAAGGAAGAATTGAAGAACAGGTTGTTCCAAAGGAAAAAATTCCGTTAAAACTTATCTGCGCTGCTCCTTACCCTTCAAGAATATTTCAACTTCCCTTTTTTCTTCTTAAACTCACATTTGGAATTATTCAATCATCTTTTCATCTTTTGTTGTTTCAACCTCGCTTTGTAATTGGAACTGGCGGTTTTGTTTCCGCTCCTGTTGTTTTCTCATCCTTTATATTGAATTCTCTTTCTCTTTTAAGGGCTAAAATATTCCTCCACGAACAGAATGTAACGCCGGGAAAACTTAATCTTCTTGCTTCAAAGATTGCTGACATAATTTTAGTAACTTTCCCACAAAGCATTCAATTTTTTGGAGAGAAGGCGGTATTGATAGGATACCCTGTAAGAAAATTTAAGCAGGAAGCACAAAAAAGCGAGTTGTTGGAAAAAATTAAGATTCCTGAGGGCAGAAAAGTTGTGTTCGCTTTTGGGGGCTCGCAGGGCTCAAGAACTATAAACAGAGCCATTGTTGCTTCTTTAAAATATTTGCTACCTTATAAAGAGAAAATTTTTGTCGTTTTAAGTTGCGGTTTGGGACAAAGCGGATACAATGGTCAAAAAGATGTTGAAGATTTCATTGAAAAAAATTACAACAAAGATGAACTTTCCGAATTAAAGGAATTCTTTTGCTACAAGCCATATTTCTACAACATCAATGAAATTTTTAATGTTGCATCTTTAGTCGTGGCAAGAAGCGGAGCAGGAGCTTTGTTTGAACTTGCATCTTTTGAACTCCCTTCAATTTTGATTCCCAAACTCGGGCTTTCAAATGAACATCAGGTAATGAACGCAATGGCGATGGAAGAATCTGGCGGTTCTATTATTCTTTTTGAAAAACCTTCTTTTGATAATTCTTCATTGTTGTTTGTTGATGGAAAAACTCTTGCTGAAAAAATTATTGACATTGTGTTTTCAGAAGAAAAATTAAGCAAGATGAAGGAAGGAACAAGAAAATTTATCCCTTCCCAAGATATTTTGGAATCTATAAGGAAAATTGTTTTAAAAGGAATAGAGCAAAAAGAAGATTCATCTGCCTCGTCTCCCTTCTCAAAACTAAAGCCCCCAAGCCGTCTTTTGTCGTTTCTCCAGAAAGAAA
>JAAZNT010000179.1 GCA_012798145.1 Thermoanaerobaculaceae bacterium
ACAACCAAATCTTAAGAAGCCTGAACATCAAAATACCCCCAACAATATTAAAAGAAGAAAATGTAGTGGAGTAGATAGTATAAGTGTCCCCAAAACCCTTGTCAACAAACACTTTCAAAAAATCAAGTGTCAAAGTCGGGAGTAAACATTTTCATTATTGGCGTAATTCCCGCCGTGTCTCCGTAATCATAAGCGTAAATCCCTTTTGTGAGAGTGGGACAGGAGGTCGGTTCAACCGCAATGGCTTCAATCTTTTCTCCTTCAATAATATCTCTTATAAAAGGAATGGCAAGTCCGCCAAAATTTGAGCCTCCGCCGTGACACCCTATAATCAAATCCGCTTTTTCATTCGCCGCTTCAAGTTGCCTTTTGGCTTCAAGCCCAATGACCGTCTGATGAAGAAGAACATGATTCAAAACGCTTCCAAGCGCATAGTTTGTGTCCTTTCTTGAAGCGGCTTCCTCAACCGCTTCGCTTATAGCAATTCCAAGACTGCCTATGCAATCAGGTTCTTTTTCCAAAACCTTTCTTCCAAATGATGTAAGCAAGGATGGGCTTGCAACAACTTCTGCCCCGTAAAGTTTCATCAATACACTTCTCAAAGGCTTTTGTTCAAGAGAAATTTTTACCATAAATACTCTTAAATCAAGGCCGAATCTGTTACATGCAAAGACAAAGCGGAACCCCACTGTCCTGCTCCTGTTTCTGTGGAAAGTCTTCTTATTCCCGCCACTTTGTTGTAATAAGCCTGAGCAACTGCGGTGTTGGCTTTGTGCGCTCCAGTTGGCGACACACCCTCATTTTTAAAATAAATCCTTGCCGGCGTTGAAAGCTCTTTTTCAAGATGTTTCGCGCGAACAAGGGGCGTAGGCCTGAAAATGGAGAGAATTTCAAGAACCTCTTCAGGTATTGGAATCTCATTTTTGTTTGAGATCTCCTGTTCAATAAGTTGAGGCGGAAATATTAAAGCCAGTTCTTCAAAAGTCACCGCCTTTTTTGTTAAAGGGCTTATTGGAGGTTCAAGAGAAAAAGGCAGGAGGGGCTTTATGTTAAACCAAAATTTTGGAATGTCATTTTTTGAAAGAAAAATTTTATTGTTTTCAATTTTTGGTTCTTCTGCGAAATTACTATCATATCTCATTTTTATCTCCTTTCGTTTTGTTGTTGTCAGCAATTATTTAACCTTTTAGAAAAAGTAGTCTCAGCGCCAGCGGTGGTAAGCGGAAGGATTTAAAAATAAACTCAAACTTTTTTCCTTTCTGTAAAAAAAAGCCCTCCCAAAAGGGAGGGCTTGAAATTTCGCCATTTATGCCTTTTAAGGCATTCTCCGCCCTCCCGATTTTGCGCAGTTCCACCACCAATAATTTAGATTGGTTAAAGAATTTTTTATTTCAAGGGCAGAAACCATAAAACCTCCAAAGTCCATTATATGAAGATCACATTCCCTTGTCAAGAAAATTTAATCCCATATTTGTCAATAACAAAGCATTAACAAGCGTTTAGAGATTGCTTAGGGAAAATGGAAGATAAGTCACTCGTTTGATGTTTTAAAAGAGATTGATGAACTTTAGGCGGGCTGAAAATGGCGAAGCCATTTATTTCAGGTTGCCGAAGGCAAACTGCCTGCCGATTGTTTGGTTGCTTATCTTCCATTTTTTCTAATGAGAGTTCTTAGGAAAATCTATTCTATTGACAAATTTGGGTTAATATAAAACTTCCATCGCCTCTTTTAATGATGAAACGGGTATCAATTTGGGGATTTTCTCCTTAAAGTCAACTCTTTCATAGTCGGTTTTGGGAAGGAGAATCCTTTTAAAGCCGAGT
>JAAZNT010000180.1 GCA_012798145.1 Thermoanaerobaculaceae bacterium
ACGATTAAAACGTTTAAATGGACGATTAAAACGTTTAAATGGAGGATTTAAAGGTTTAAATGAGCGATTAAAACGTTTAAATGAACGATTTAAAGGTTTAAATGGATGATTAAAAGGTTTAAATGGACGATTAAAACGTTTAAATGGAGGATTTTAAGGTTTAAATGAACGATTTTTACCTTTTAAAGAAGGATTTATGGTTTTAAATCAAAGAAAGGAGATGGAAAATGCCGGTAAAAGGTGGAAAAATTTACGCAGAACTATCGGAAAGTCTTGAAAGAATGGCTGACGGGATTGAGAAACACTCTTCGGAGGAGGATTTTCCCCCTTCTCTGACAAAGGTGAAATTGAGAGAGGAAAGAAAGAAACTTGAAGATTTTGCCCAGAAGTATGAAGAGGTTCTCACAGAGGCAAGAATTGCTTACGACAGATACAGCGAACTTGCAATGCGGCTGAAAAAATGCCATTCGGATTACAAAACGATTCTTGAGGGGTTTTACGGGAAGAGGTCTGAAATTTTAAAGGATTTCGGACTTACCCCGTGGAAGCCCGGCGGCAGAAAAGGAGCGAGAGAGAAGAAGTAAAAGTGTTAAACTCAACCTCCCCGCTGTCAGGAAATGATAGTGATTGGTGTGTAGGGATTAAAGAGGTGTTTGATTAAGGGAGAGAATAAAAAAAATGATCTTTTCCATTTTTTTAAATTCTCTCCCTTAGAATGAGAAAAAGATAATATTCTTTCCTTTTCAAGGAGGATAAATGAAATATGCCAATGTTAGCGCAAATACACTCTTTCATTTTACAAATAAAAAGAAAAATTTAATAGGGATATTAAGTAATGAATTCTTGCCAAGATATTGTTTAGAGGAAATGCCTTTTAATGAATCAAATATAGTAGAAAAAGCGATTCCTATGGTATGCTTTTGTGACCTCCCTATTTCACAAATAAAACAGCATCTGAAATTTTACGGAAGATACGGGCTTGGAATGAGAAAAGAATGGGGAATAAATAAGGGATTAAATCCTGTCTTTTATATAAGCAAAGGATCGCAATCAAAAAAAAGATTTCAAAATATAATAAAATTTTTGTTTTCTGATTTTTGGCCAAAAGAAAATTTCAAGGAGCACCCTCATATCAGTTTGAAGGAATTTTTATCTTATTTTAAACCTTATGAAGGAAAAATCTGGCGGAACGGGAAATACATTGAGAAAAAGTTTTATGACGAAAGAGAATGGAGATATGTACCCAAATTAGAAGATTTTCTCAACTCTGGCCATGGCTTTAGATATTGGCTGACAAAGGATGAATTTTTAGAAGAAAAAACAAAAAAAATTTGTGATGAATATATCGGTTACGATTTACCTTTAAAATTTGGACCTGATGACATTAAATATATTATAGTGTCAAAAGAGAAGGAAATTGACGGCTTGATAGAATCTATAGAAGAAATAAAATCTAAATATGATGAAAAAACTAAAAAGAGATTGTTTTCACGGATTATTTCTTCAGAACAGATAATTGAAGACTTTTGAAGGGAATTGTTTTCAAGATAATTGTTAAGGGATGATTAAATGAAAATTTCTTTTCTAAAATCTTGCTATCATCCCTTAACCATTTCGTGCTATTTCACATAATCTCTTCTTACTCTATGGCTGATTTTGGAGATTATTTCGTAGGGGATTGTTTCTGAAAGTTGAGCCCAGTCCCATGGGGTTATTTCAACTCCTTTTTCTTTTCCCCAGAGGATCACTCTGTCTCCCTCCAGCGCTTCAATTCCTTTTAATGAAACTGCGCAAAGGTCCATACTGATTCTTCCTACAAACGGCGCTTTTTTTCCGTTAATTAAAACGAAGCCCCCTTTTTCTGAAAGAATTCTTGGAAGCCCATCTGCGTATCCTATTGGGAGTATCGCTATTTTTTCTTTTTGTTTTGTTGTGTATTTAGCGCCGTATCCTATGGGGGTTGCTTTTGGAACTTCTTTCAGTTGTATTATTTCTGTTTCAAATCGCAAAACCTGTTTCAGTTTTCCTGAATTTAGTTCTCTTGAGGGAAGCATTCCATACATTGAAATTCCCGGCCTTATTAGTGTGCATCTTGTTTCGGGGTGAAAGAGCGCTCCCGCTGAATTTGCAAGATGTATAAATTGCGGTTTTATTCCGTTTCGGGAAAGAAGGTCAACCATTTCGTTGAAAACATTTAATTGGGAATCTGTCTGGCTGCTTTTTAAGTCGTCTGCGGAGGCAAGGTTTGAGAAAACTCCTTCAACTTCAAGAAGGCGGGCAGTTTTCATTTCTTTGATAAAAGAGGGGAGTTCTTCTTTTCTGAATCCGAGCCGTCCCATTCCGCAGTCAAGTTTGAGGTGGAAGGGGATTCTTTTTGAAAGTTTTTCGGATGTTTCTTTGAGGGCGAAAAAGGATCTCAGATTATAAACTGAAGGGGTGATTTTGAATGAAACAGCCCTCATCATCTCTGAAGGAGTGAGCGCTCCCAATACAAGAATGTCTTCTTTTATGCCTTTTTCTCTTAAAATTTCTCCTTCGTAGAGCGTCGCTATGCCGAAGAATCTTGCAAGTTTGTTTTTTGAAATCTCTTTTGAAATTGGAATCGCGCCAAGCCCGTAACATCCCGCTTTGACGATTGCTATTATATCTCTTCCGCCCGCTTTTTTTTTGATGTATTTGAGGTTTTCAATAAGCGCTTTCAGGTCAACCGTCAAAACTGTTGGGCGGAGAATGAGCCCCGATGTTTTATTCTTCAATTGATGGAGCATACGGCGTGAAGAGGGTGTATTCTTCTCTGAAGACGAGAGGGATTGTACCTGTGGGACCGTTTCTTTGCTTTGCGATGATGAGGAACGCCTTTGCTTTGTCATCTGATGATATCTCCTTTTTGCCTCTTGCGCCGAAAAAGGGTCTGTGAAGAAATAGGACAAGGTCTGCGTCTTGTTCAAGAGAGCCGGAATCTCTTAAATCTGATAGAACTGGTTCGCTTGATTCAACTCTTTTTTCCGGCGCCCTTGATAGTTGTGAAAGCGCAATTATTGGAATGTCTATTTCTTTTGCGAGCATTTTCAGAGCCCTTGAAATTGCTGCAACCTCCTGATTTCTGTTTTCAAATCTGCTTTTTCCGGGACCTTCAAGCCCTTTTCCAGTCATCAATTGGAGGTAGTCTATTATCACAAGGTCAACTTTGTTTGTCGATTTTAATCTTCTCAGTTTGGCGCCTATGTCAAGAACTGTGACAGAGGGTGTATCGTCAATGTATAAAGGATAATTTGAAATTGTATCAATCGCTCTTTGAACTCTTGAAATGTGTTCTTTGGTCATATAGCCGGTTCTTATTTTTTGAAGTTCAATGTGCGCTTCTTGACTTATCATTCTGAAGTAGATTTGCTCCTTGCTCATTTCAAGGGAAAATAAAGCGACGGGATGCCCTTTCTTTGCGGCGTTTAGAGCGAGCGTTATTGCAAAAGCGGTTTTGCCGATGGAGGGCCTTGCCGCAAGAAGAATCAAATCTTTTTTCTGAAAACCGCTTGTCATTTCGTCAAGTTTTGGAATTTTTGTCGCAACTCCGGTGACATGCTCTTTCTTTTTTACAAGCGACTGAACTATCTCAAGTATCTCGGTTGAAAAAGATGAAACGCTTCTCAAACTTGAAGTGATTGTTTCTTCTCCGACTTCAAGAATTGATTTTTCGGCGAAATTCAAAAGGGATTTGGAATCTGTTTCGCCTTCTTCCGGGTTGTAGACCGAATTGATGATTTCGTAAGATTTTTTTATAAGTTTTCTCAAAATTGATTTTTCTTTTATAAGTTCAATGTAGTGGTCAACATTTGTGTAAAAGGGAACTCCGTCAACAAGGTTTGGAAGGGTTTCAACGCCGCCAATCCCCGCAAGTCCTTCTTTTGAATTCTCAATTTTGTCTTTGAGCGTTACAAGGTCAACTGTCATACCATTTAAATAAAGTTCCCTTATCGCAAGAAAGATTCTCTTGTGGGCGAAGGAAATAAAATCTTCTTCGTCAAGCCGTTCCAAAACTGATGGAATAAGTTCATTGTTAAGAAGAACAGCCCCTAAAAGCCCTTTTTCAGCTTCTTTGTTTGAGGGTAGCCCTTCCTTCAAAACTGTCTTTTCAAGAACGCTCAAATTCAAATCAGACGGCTGTTTCGCTTTTGCCAAATTCATCTCCTGAAGAGGTCTCCTCTTCGCTAAATAAGGTATCATTAAGTTGCCCTATTGACAAGAGGGCAATAAAAAGGTAAAAATATATCTGTGAAGGAAGGAGGAAGTAGAGTTAAAAAAATACACTTGACAAACGCATTTAAGTGGTATATCCTAAAGTAGTGGATGAGATTTTTTTGGGGATTTTGGAATATTTTGAAGATAAGAGGAGTTGGCCGTGATATTTGGAAAGAAAAAGAATTTAGTCGGGCTTGACATTGGTTCTTCCTCTATCAAAATGGTTCACTTAAAAGACAGGGGAAAAGGAAAGGGATATGAACTTTTGAATTTCGGGCTTCAGCCTCTCCCGCGTGAAGCGATCGTAACCGGGACAGTTATGGATGCGGGTGCGGTGATCGGGGCTCTTCAGGAATTGATTCGCGAAACAGGTTTGAAAGACACCAGCGTTGCTACCGCAGTTGACGGGGCTTCTGTTATCATCCAGAAAATCAATATGACGGCGATGAATGACGCCGAACTCACAGAAGCGATCAGGTGGGAAGCGGGGCAGTACATTCCATTTGATATGGAAGAGGTGAGACTTGACCACGAGGTTCTTGAACAAGACCCATCGACTGGCAATTTGAAAGTTCTTCTCGTTGCGGCAAAAAGAGACCTTGTCAACGAATATACATCTCTTTTGGCTCAGGCGGGGTTAACTCCTTTTCTTGTTGATGTTGACGCCTTCTGTCTGCAGAACGCTTTTGAAGTAAATTATCCGATAAACGCCTCAGAGATAGCGGCTCTTGTGAACATTGGGGCGAGCACTACTAATGTTTGTATGGTAAAAGGTGCCACTCCTCTATTCTGGAGAGACCTTCAGTGGGGAGGAGACAATTTTACCGACGCAATCCAAAGGGAATTGACCTTGACTTATGAGCAGGCGGAAAGTCTTAAAAGAGGAAATTCGCTTGACAATGTGAAATTTGAGCAGGTTATTCCTGTTATTAACCAGATGAATCAGGAATTCGGCACAGAATTGAAGAAAACTTTTGATTTCTTCAAGCTGACTGCCAACGAAGGAGCAGTTCAAAAAATAATTCTTGCCGGCGGCGGAACTATGGTTCCAAATCTTGACCGTTTTCTTGCCCAGCAGTTCGGAGTTTCGGTAGAAATAATGAATCCATTCCAGAACATTGAGATCAACGAAAAAGAATTTCCTGTGGAATCAATTAACGCCAACGCTCCCAGTTTTGCGGTGGCTGTGGGGTTGGCTCTCAGAAAGTTGGGGGAATAGATGATTAAGATAAACTTGCTGTCTGAAGAGAGAGGTAAAAAAGCAAAAGGCGCAGTGCCTGTTGTTGTCGCTCCAGTAGCAGTTGGAGAGGCGGGACCTGTTCCGGTCGCCGCTCTTGTCGGGATCATTTTGGTTTTTGCTCTCGCTACTTTGGGGCTATTCGGGTGGTACTATTTCCAAAACAGCCAACTTGAAAAAAGGATTAAAGATCAACAGGCAGAACTGAAAAAATACGAAGAGGCGAAGAAGAGGGTTGACGAGCTTAATAAAAAGAAAGAGGAATTTCAAGCCAAACTTGACAAAATTCAGGAGTTGAAAAACAAACAACCCTATCCTGTGCTTCTTATGAATAAACTTATGGAAGTGCTTCCCGAAGGAGTTTGGTATACATCGATAGGCGCCTCAAAGGACGGGATGAAAGTGGAAGGAAAAGCAAGAGGGCTTAAAACGGTTTCCACTTTTTATGACAATGCAGTTGCTATTCCCGACCTTGTTGGAGCGGAAAAAGGGATGGGCAATATAAAACAGGATACAGCCCTTGGAGATGTTTATTCTTTTGCGATGACATTTAAATTTATTCCCGGAGGCGAAAAGAAGCAGGAAGAGGCTGCTCCTGCTGACAAAGGAAAAAAGGCACCCGCAAAAGGAAAAGCGGCAGGTAAAGCTCCTGCTTCTTCTGGCAAGAAGCAAGCAGGAATATAAATAGAGGAGGGAGAAATGGAACAACTGTCTAAACTCCCAAAAGTGGCACAGTTCATCATAGCGCTCGTCATTGGGGTAGTGATTTTAGTAGCAGGTTATTTCTTAGTTATTAAAGGACAGATCCAAACCAACAAAAATCTCCAGAAAAAATCGCAGGATTTGCAAAGCCAGATCCAGCAGGGCAAAGAAGCTGTAAAGAATGAAGAATCTTTAAAACTCCAGATTGAACAAATTATGAAAGAACTTGAAATTGTTAAAACAATTATTCCTGCAGACCCCGAAACGGGAAAGCTCCTCAGAGTTTTTCAAAATCTCGCAAGGGATCTAAACCTCACTTTTACTACAATTTCACCAAAGCAGATTGTAAGCGGGGAATTATACAACCAGCAAGCTTACGATATTGAAGTTAAGGGAGGGTATCACCAGCTTGCCCAATTTTTTGACAAATTGGCACATTTGAGAAGGGTTGTCAACATTGAAGGGTTGTCAATTAAAGCGTCTTCAGGCTCAAAGGACGCAGCCACTATAACGGCAAAATTTCAGGCGATAATTTATATGCAGAATCCGGACGCCTTCAAAGAAACGGAGGCAAAAAAATGAATTTAAAAATTTATATCTTTGTGGTTAGTTTGTTCTTGTTCGGCTTTTTTGTGGCGGCTCAAACAACTCCGCCTCCTCCTTCGAACTCTGATCTTCAACAGGCGCTTCCAGCGGCAGATTCTATGACGGAAGAGAATATGATTGTTGAAGGCGAGAGTTACTACCGCCATTCTGGAGAAAGAGATCCCTTCTCTCCTTTGATCCGTTCAAGTAAAGGTGGCGGAGCATCAGGGGTTATTGTTAAAAGAGGAACTAAGGGGCTGTCTCAATTTACCGTTGATCAATGTATTTTGGAAGCAGTAGTTAAGATTGGCGATGAAGAGGTAGCTTGGTTTCAAGGACCAAATCTTAAACCTTTCAAAGCAAAGGTTGGAGATGTTTTCGCAGATGGAGTAATTATTGATATTTCGTATAGCAGGGGTGAGGTAATTGTTCAGCAGCAGCTTGACGACCCCACCCAGATTAAACCGTTTCGTAATGTGAGTTTGAAAATCAGGAGCACAAGCCAAAGTTTAGAAGGGGAGGCGCAATGAGAAAACAAATCCTTTTTTCGGTTTTCTTATGCCTTGGGATTTGGGGAATCATCTTTGGTCAGGCGACAGCAGTAAATTCTCCAAATTTACTTAAGGGAGTAACAAAAACGGTGGAAAACGGGAGCTTGGTTATTCAACTTGAAGGGACAAAACCCATTGTCAACTACACATTTTATGATTATCCTCCGGACAAGTTTGTAATTGACATCCCAGACATTGACATTTCAGCGGTTGAAAAAACTTTGGATGTCAATTCACAGGGAGTTGGAAGCGTCAAACTTGAGCCTATCAGCAATTCCAAAGACAAACCTCTTGTTCAGGTGGAGATCGAAAAAACCTCTCTCAGCAAATGTTTAGTTACAGCCGAGGGCAACAGTCTTTTCGTCAAAGTAGTGGTTGAAGGTGAAAGTGTTCCTGAACAAAAAGTGAAGGAACCAGTAAAGTCTTCTGAACCCATTCCTTTGCAGGAAACAACTAATAAGACAACTGAACAGGCTGCAGCGGCTTCTGTTGATGAAAAACTTGAGCCGGCAAAGATTCTCAAAGGCATAGAGGTTCTTAATGAAGGTAAATCTGTAAGAATAGTGACCGACGGCGCTGTTGAATACAAATACTTTGCCTTAAAAAATCCCGAAAGAGTTGTAATTGATCTTAAAGGGATTTCAAAGAGCGTTGTTCCCTCAAAAACTGAAGGTGCAGGATTAATTTCCCAAGTGAGGGCTAATCTTTTCAAAGCCGACCCGCCGGTGATGAGGGTTGTTCTTGACCTTGCTGAAGAGAATGCCTCATTCAAAGTAATGAAAATGGCTAATGTTGTTATTGCCACAACAGATGAGAATTTTGCCGAGGTTCAACAACAGGAAATAACCAAACCTCAAGAAGTGGCAGAAATTCAGCCAGTTGAGGAACAGGCAAAGTTGGAAGATGAGAAACCTCAAGAAAATCCAAAGGAGATTGAACCAGCCAATGTGGAAAATGAAAATCAAACGGCAAAAAGCGAAATAAAGAAAGCCGAACTTGAAGATGTTAGCGTTGAGTTAAAGCCGATACATCAGGGCGCTTCAAGTGAATTCAAAGGATATGATGAACTTTTTGTGGCCCAAGACAGTGCTGTTCAGGCATCGGAAGCAAAAACAGCAGCCCAGCCGGTCGTTCCCTTGTCTTTCAAGGAAAAAACCATAGCGGGACAGGAAGTAAAATATTCAGGGCAGCCGATTTCTCTTTCTTTGAAAGATGCAGATGTCAAGGATGTCTTGAGACTTTTCCATGATGTTTCTAAACTCAACATTGTCGTTCATCCAAGCGTTATGGGAAAGGTGACAATTGACCTTGAAAATGTTCCATGGGATCAAGCAATGGATATTGTTCTCAAAAACAACGGGCTTGATTACATTTATGAAAACAATGTTATTTGGGTTGCGCCTGCCGCTGAAATTTCAAGAAAATTTGCAGACAGACAGAAACTTGAAGAGGATAAACTCAACGCAGAGCCACCTGTCACATTTACAAAACGCCTTTCGTATGCCAAAGCCGATCAGATGAGAACGATTCTTGACAAGTTCCTTTCAAATAAAGGCGACATTTACACCGACAAGAGAACAAACACAGTTATAATCAAAGAAGTTCCTTCAAGAAAAGATGGAATTATGAAGCTTTTGGAAACTCTTGATGCACCTACCCCGCAAGTACTCATTGAAGCAAGAATAGTTGAATCCACCGTATCTTGGAGGTCTCAATTTGGTATTTCTTGGGGAGGCGGCTCTTCTGGAACTGCCAACAACCTTCCAAATAACACAACAGGTTTCCCCAACTGGTATACAGGAGATTTTGCTGTAAATGTTCCCCCGCCTGCTTCTAACGGATTTATTGATCTTGTTTTTGGAAACCTTGCAGGAACATTTAACTTGGATGTTCGTTTGAGCGCCCTTGAAAACACAGGAAGAGGCAGAGTCATTTCAGCCCCGAAGGTTGTTACGCAAGACAACGAAAAGGCTTCTATTGAATCTGGAAGACAGATACCAGTG
>JAAZNT010000181.1 GCA_012798145.1 Thermoanaerobaculaceae bacterium
CACAGAGCGAAGGAGTATGACAATGTTCATAACGAGGCGATCGCTCTTGTGAAGGAACTTTTAAACATCCCCGATAATTACAAAATATTACTCCTTCAGGGAGGCGGAAACCTTCAGTTTGCTATGCTTCCGATGAATATTCTCTGGGGCGGAAGAAAAGCGGATTACATAGTCACGGGACAATGGGCGAAAAAAGCTTACAAAGAAGCCGTTATAGTCGCGGGGGAAAACGCAAGGTGCGTCGCTTCAACGGAAAGCGAGCAGTTCAGCCGTTTGCCAAAACCTGAAGAAATAAAGATCAACAATGACGCCGCTTATGTTCATATTTGTTCAAACAATACGATTTACGGGACGCAGTGGAAGAATTTTCCTGACACAAAAGGGATTCCTCTCGCCGCGGATATGTCGTCTGATTTTATGTGGAGGCCCTTTGATGTCAAGCCCTTTGCTTTCATTTATGCAGGGGCTCAAAAAAATCTTGGTCCATCAGGGCTTGTTGTAGCGATAATCAGGGACGATTTCCTTGAAATGTGCTCAGATAAACTGCCAAGTATGCTTCAATACAAAATACACGCTGAAAAGAACAGTTTATACAATACACCTCCCTGTTTTTCAATCTATATTTTGAGAAATGTCCTTGCTTACAATAAATCAATAGGCGGGCTTGAAGCGATATACAAAAATAATCTTAAAAAAGGAGAACTGCTCTACGGCTGTATAGACAAATACCCCGATTTTTATAAGGGTTTTGTAAAAGTCAAAGAAGACAGGTCTTATATGAATGTTGATTTCTTCCTGCCGAGCGAAGAACTCACAACAAAGTTCATTGATGAGGCAAAGAAAAACAATATGGTCGGTTTAAAAGGATATAGAACTCTTGGGGGAATAAGGGTTTCTATGTATAACGCCGTTACAGTTGAAAATGTCCAAACGCTTGTTTCATTTATGGAGGATTTCGTAAAAAGAAGCGGCTGATTTTTAAACCGCTTTAAAAAAAAGGGGACTGCGGAAGCAGTCACCTTTTTTGTTTGATGAAGGAAAAATTTACGAATTTTCAAGGGCGTATTTGGCGAGAAGTCTTACGCCAAATCCAGCCCCTTCCGCTCTGTGGTTTTCATTTAAGTCGTCGTCTCTGTATGCAGGTCCTGCAATGTCAATGTGAGCCCACTTAATTTTGTTTTCAACAAAAAATTTGAGAAACAATCCTGCAGTTATAGCCCCTCCCCATCTTACTCTTGAAATGTTGCACACATCTGCAATAGGTGATTTGATGAACCTTATGTAATTGCTTTCAAGGGGCAACTGCCAAAGTGCGTCGCCAGATTTTTGTGAAATCTTCAAAAGGTAATCGACAAAATCATTGTCATTGCCCATAATTCCTGCGATGTCAGTGCCGAGGGCAATCATACAAGCGCCTGTAAGCGTCGCAAGGTCAATAACTTCGTCAACATTCTGCTTTTGAATATAAGTTAGAGCGTCTGCAAGGGTGAGTCTTCCTTCGGCGTCTGTGTTTTGAACTTCTATCGTTTTTCCGCTCATGCTTTTGATTATAGCGCCGGGACGCATTGCGCTTCCTGACGGCATATTTTCGCAGGCTGCAATGACCATTTCAATATTGACCTTCGGTTTGAGTTCACCCAACGCTTTCATTGCTCCCAGAACCGCCGCTGCTCCCGACATATCGCTCTTCATCGCTCCCATACCTTCCGCAGGTTTTAAAGAAATTCCTCCGCTGTCAAAAGTCAGCCCTTTGCCGACAAATCCTATTGTCTTTTTAGCGCCCTTTGCTTTGTAGGATAGGTGAATAAATCTTGGCTTGTTTTGGGAACCTTTCGCAACAGCGAGAAAAGCGCCCATCCCCATTTTTTCGCACTCTTTTTCGTCCATAATTTTGGCTTTGAATCCATAAGCTTTTGAAAGGCTCAAAGCCTCTTCCGCAAGGTATTGAGGCGTGATTTCATTTGAAGGAGAAGTTATAAGGTCTCTTGCGAAAAGAACCGCTTCTGAAAGAATTTCCCCGATTTTCAGCCCTTTTTCAAAATCTTTGTCTTCCTTTTTCACGCAGATGAAAAATTCTTCAATTCCTTTTGAAATTTTTTCCTTGTCTGTGATGAATCTCTGATATTTTGTGTTGGTAAGAATCAATCCCTCTGTAATTGCTGAAATTATTTCGATCTTTTTGTCTTTTGCTTCTTCCGGGTGTAGCCAAAATTCTGCAGAAAGAATATTTCTTTCCTGAAGTTTTCTTACTGCGAGAGCGGCGCTGTTTCTTGCTTGCTGGGAGCCGTAATCTTTTTTCTTTCCAAGCCCCACAAACAGCACTTGCTTTTTTGGCTCAAACAATTTTTCAGAATAGAAAAAAGATTCTCCAAGATTCCCTTTAAATTTTGCTCTTTCCGCTTCTTTCTTAAAATTTGGAAAATTCTCCTTTTTTGAAAAATCGGAATCTTCAAAAATTCCAAATACAACCGCTTCTGTTTTAAGATTTTTGCTCTTTTTTTCTTCAAGAAAAATTTCCATTGTCCTTCCTTTCTTATTTTATTTTTATAATTTTATAATTGTCTTCTTTTGAGAAGACCAAAATTCTTTCCGCTATTTTCTTGGGGTTCAAGCCGATTTCCTCAAGCAAAATATCCCTTTTTCCGTGAGTTACAAATTTGTCAGGGATTCCTATTGCCAACCTTTTGACTTTAATTCCCAAACTTTGAAGCGACAAATCAAGATAAGCCCCAAAACCTCCTATTAGGGAATTTTCCTCAATCGTTACAACTGTTGAAAAACGGGAAAATTTATTCTTTAGATATTCTTCATCCAGCGGCTTTATAAACCTTGCATTGACAACTTCAGGGAATACTCCGTTGTTTTCAAGAATTTTGGCGCTCTCCAAAGCGGTTTTTACCAATGGACCAACGGCAAGGATGGCAACTTCTTTTCCCTCTGACATAACTTCCCAACTGCCCAATTTAAGTTCAGTTGGCTCTTTGTTTTCGTCATAAGGCTCAGCCACCGATTTTGGATATCTAATTGCAAATGGACCCTTATCATATTTATATGCTGTGAACATCAAATCCTTCAATTCGTTTCCATCTTTTGGCGAAGAGACAACCATATTCGGAATGTGCAAAAGATATGAGAGGTCAAAACTTCCTTGATGAGTTGAACCATCTTCCCCGACAATCCCAGCCCTGTCAATGCAGAAAACCACAGGCAGATTTTGAAGAGCAACATCGTGGATGATCTGGTCGTAAGCCCTTTGAAGAAAAGTTGAATAGATGGCTACGAAGGGTTTCATATTTTTTACAGCAAGCCCCGCCGCAAAAATCACAGAATGTTCTTCGGCAATACCGACATCAAAAGACCTATCTGGGAATTTATCAAAAAATGGCGTAATTCCTGTCCCCGATGGCATAGCGGCAGTAATTCCTACAACCCTTTTATCCATCTGTCCAAGGCGCGCAAGTTCTTTACCGAAAACATCTTGAAATAGAAAAAGTTTTGGTCCTGTTTCAACCAGCCCTTCGTCGGGACAAAAAGGTTTTACTCCGTGATACCCTTCCGGCTCCGCTTCTGCCGGCGCGTAACCTTTTCCTTTAATTGTCGTAATGTGAAGCAAAACCGGATGGTCGCAATCTTTCAAGTTTTTAAGCGTTTTTATTAGTTCTTTCAAATTGTGTCCGTCAAGGGGACCTATGTAATCAAAACCGAGCGCTTCAAATAAGGCGCCTGAAGTCAAGATTCCTCTTGCCCCTTCTTCAATTCTTCTTGCAAGGAAACTCATCTGTTTCCCTATTTTTGGAAACCTTTCAAGCCCTTCTCTCACTCTTCTTCTGAATCTGTTGTAAAGCGTTGTTTGAGCGAAATTGTTGAGATATTTGTTTATTGCGCCGACATTTTCAGATATTGACATCTTGTTGTCGTTTAGAATTGCTATGAACTTTGGAACTCCGCTTGAGCCGATGTTATTTATTGCTTCATAGCAAAGTCCACCTGTAAGAGCGCCGTCTCCAAAAACTGCGACGACTCTATGGTCTTCATTTTGTTTGTCTCTGCCAACTGCAATTCCGTATGCTGCTGATAGCGCTGTGGAAGCGTGCCCCGCCCCATAAGAGTCATACTCGCTCTCGCTTCTTTTCAGAAAGCCGGAAATTCCTCCATACTGTCTTAATGTGCCAAAGCGCTCTCTTCTTCCCGTAATAATTTTATGCGTATATGCTTGGTGCCCCACATCCCATACAATTTTGTCTTTAGGCGTATCCAAGACATAATGGAGAGCGACGCTAAGTTCAACAACGCCAAGACTTGAAGCAAGATGCCCTCCAGTTTTTGAAACGCTGTCAATGAGGAAATTTCTTATTTCTTCGCATAGAACAATTAGTTCATCTTCAGACAATTTTTTTAAATCATCAGGAGAATCTATTTTGTTTAGAAAATTATAATTCAATGTGCCTCCATCAAAGTATAAGAATAAATCTAAATGAAGCAATATGTCAATGAGGAAAAGGTTAGGGGTAGAGAAGATTGGCAGAAAAATCGGATTGCCAGAAAGGAGAACTAAGCCAAACTTCTTTTGAAAGGCAGGAAGACGCTTCAGCGCTTGAAATTTTTTCTAAAACGAATAACCTATGAAAAGGGCTATTTGAAAAACACTTGATGAATATTGCGCCTTGTTGAGCCTGAATGCCACATCCATTCCAACGGGACCCACGGGGGTTAAGTATCTTACTCCAAACCCTATGTCGCTCTTTAGCGGCTCACCTGTTTCTAATGGATTGCTTTTTCTTGTTGCTTTTCCGCTTTCCAAAAAAACGACGCCCTTAAAATCGTCCCTGAAGGGAAATCTGTACTCAAGAGAAGATTCAATCAAACCTTTTCCTCCTTCAAGCGAAAGGTTGTCCGAAAGAGGCGATATTGATGAAAATCTGTAACCCCTCAATCTCATTTGTCCACCAGTGAAGAACCTGTAAGGATAGGGAATTTCTGTTATTTCGGCAGTTGAAATTAAAGAAGCCGCTTTGAGTTTGAAAGCCAATAAAGAGCCGTTTTTCAAAGAAAGGTATTTTCTTAAATCAACAAGAACCTTACCAAAAGTCACATCATTGCTTGTTTTGTCTCCTTCTACGCCCGCTTGCGCAAAATATCCTTTTGAAGGGTCAATGATGTTGTCTGTTTTGTTTAATTGAAGGTTCAAGCGGAGGAAAAGCGTGTGTGGGGTGAGAGCGCTGTCTTTTATTGGGGGAGAAGGATATGTAAATTTTATCCTATTTATCATTTCATAGTTTATGTCAAGAGAAGCGCTTAATTTAGAAAATTTCCTCTCAATTCCCGCTGTTAGCAAAGTTGTCTCAAATTCTGTTTGAACCCAATATAAAGTCTGCTTTCTTGCCCTGAAGTAGCCCGAGTAATCTGATACTGCATAAGGTCTTATCAAATGAAATTCGTATGAATACTCAAGAGAGCTTTTCTTTAAATTGAAGCCCGCTGTAATGCACTTGTCAAACAAGCGCAATGTTTCAAATCCTGCTTGAACTCTGAATTTTTCATCCGCTCCGTAGCCAAATGAGAATTTGACTTTCCTATGTCTTCCCTCTTTGAGAATTATTTTAATGGGAACGGATTTGTTTTCATCTGGTTTTTTGACTTTAATTGTAACTACATCAAAGAGACTTGTTGAGTAAAGCGCTTCTTTTGTTTCTTCAATTTGAGAGACCTTATAAATTTCCCCTTCTTTGTATTTGAGCAATTTTCTCAAGATGTTCTCTTCTGTGTGGTTAATTCCTTCAAAAGTTGTCTTTCCAAAAGTAGCTTTATCTCCCTTGTCTATTGAATATGAAACATTAACAATTTTCTCTTTTACATTTACTTCCGCTTTCTCTGAAACCTTTACAAATGGGTAACCTTGGTCGCCGAAAGCTTTTTCGAGAATGGATTTTGCATTCTCATAATCTTCTATTCGGAATCGTTTTCCCTCTTTGATTGAAATTGAGGATTGGGCGTCAAGGATAATTTTTTTAGATTCATGATCTTCTTCGGAAATCAAAAACTTAAGAGAAGTTACATTATATTCTTTACCCTCTTCTACTGTAATTTCAAAAAAATCTTCCTTCTGGTTTTTTTCAACAAGGACATCAAAAAAACCTTCTCTTTTATAAAATCCCGCAAGATTTTCAGAAAACTCCACACACTCTTCTTCGGTCATTTTAAGTTTTTCTCTTTTCAGTTGGGTTTTTCTGAATTCAACTCCGCAGGATTTTAAAAGATTTGTCAAAGAGAATGTTTTATTTCCTGAAACTACAACCAATTTTTTAGAAGGTTTTTTTTGCTCTTCTTTAGCCCAAAGAGCGGAGGATACAGCAAGTAGAATAAAAAAAACAGTTAGTATTTTCTTTCCCATATTAAGTCCGCTCCACTGTGCCCTTGAGTTGAAGAGTTGGTTTCTACGCTTAGGTTTTTGTTTATCCTGTATCTCAGGTTAATGTTGCTTTCTGGAAGAGCGCCAAAAGTTTGCTGGTATTCAAGAACAAGGCGGTCGCTCAAATACTTGCTAAATCCTATTTGCGGGTCTCCTTTTGAAGAGGTTCCAATCTCCATAGTGTCAATCTTCATTTTCTTGGACACCGAGTTTAAAATGGGAGATGCTTCATAACTAAATGCAAGAGCAGCAGCGGCCCCCCCCCATCTTGCGCTTTCCTCTGGATTGAGGTTTTGAGATGTTTTTCCGAAAAGAATCAAAGAAAGTATTTCTCCCTGCTCAAGAGGAGGCGTTGAAGAAAGAGTTAAAGATGGCTTTTCTGCGCTTCCTTGAAGTCTGATTTTAACTTCATACCCTGAAACCTCTTTTTCAGCATTAATATCAATCAATGGAAGCAGTTCTTTTCCAGAAGAAAAATAGAAAGACGAATCCTTTAGGTCAAATTTGCTTCCAGAAAGGAGGAATCTTCCCTCCTCTATTGTCATTTTTCCTTCCGGCTGAATTCCGTCCTTTGTGAAATTAACTAACACACTTCCTTCAAGTCTCGCAATAAGATCTTTTCTCAAAAGCCACAATTTTTTCTTTGAGTCGATTTTAATCCCGCCCCTAACTTTCGGCAGAATATCTTTGAAAAAAGAGGACTCTTTTTTGGGAAGAACCTGCCCTACAAAGACTACGCTTTCCGGCAAATCTTGCGAAAATGATTGCTTAAGTTGAATTCTTCCCTTGAGAATGTTTGCCGTTCCTTGAATTCTTGGCTCATTCAAGTCGCCATTCAAAGATATTTCAGTATCTATTACTCCCGAAAAAATATTTTTGTAAGCGACAGGAAAATCTTCAGCCGAAAGTTTTAGATCAAAATAGGGGATGCTCTTCGAAATATCTATTGTACCGCTCAATCTCAAATCGCCCTCTTCCGTTGTTGTCAAATATGCGTTTGAGAAAATAATTTTATCTTTTTCAAAATCTGCCTTCAAAAGCCCGACCATTTTAAGATCGCTTTCGGGCAGTTGGTATGTGAAATTTCTCAACATTGCTTCGCCAAAAAACTGGGGCTTTTTGAAAGAACCACCTATCTTTATTACGCAGTCTATTCTTCCCGAAATTGCGTTCGGAATATTTAAGAAAGGGATAAGCAAAACGGAAAAATTGTCCATAACAAGTTTGCCTTCAATCGCTCCATCTTCCTTGCCATTTTCAAAATTGCCTGAAAAGATTAGTTTTGAATTTCCGCTTTCAATTTGAAGATTTCTTACCGCCAAGGAATTTTCTTTGAAGGCAATTTCCGCCCTTTGGGTCAGGTATAGACGCCTTTTATCAATGTCAAAAATAAGAGAATCAAAGAAAATTGAAATATCATTCTTTTCATCTAAGGTGAAGACTCCCTTTGCAGAAGCTTTGTTTTTTTCGTCAAGATTGAGTGAAATGTCGTAAGACCCTTCTCGTCCAATTTTTTTAAGGTTTGCTTTAATATCTTTGAAATTGTTTCCGAATGCGGAAAGATAGGCGGAGTCTGCGGAAACGGTGAAATCAATATTTCCGTTTTTGTAATTTCCTTCACCTTTAAAATTTAGTTGGTAAAAAGAATTTTCTTTTATTTTGAGGGTTTCAGAAGAAAAATCGCCCGAAATGAATATTGAAGAAAAATTGCCCTTAAATTCGCAATTTCCCTTTACTCTTCCTTCGATTGATTTATCAACCTTTTCCAAATCAATTCTTGAAATATCTGCTATTCCTTTATAATTTCCGCTTTCGTCAAGTTCTCCTTCTACCTCCGCTTTTCCAAAAGTAAAATCAAAAATAGTTTTTGGCAGAACAAGAGTTCCAGTGTTAAGAATTTTGATTTTCGAACTAATAGGCGCTATATCAAATTTTTCAAAGTGTAAGGAAGCATCGCTTAAATCGAGAGAAACAAATTTATCAGATTCCTTGAAATTGAAAAACATTTTTCCGCTGAAAAGAAAAGGTGCATCCAAGCCCCATTGTTCCACTTTGCTGTTTTTTGCAAAAATATCAAGAGTGTTTAATTGAGAATCCTCAAAATTCAAAACGACAGAATAAATTCCATCGTTCTCGTCGTTTGCATCGATTGAAATTACTATTGTATTTTCTTCGAAGAGAATTTCCGCAAGTTTGCATCTGAATTTTGCGTTAGAAAATTTCAGCGGCTCCGGCAATGGAACGACGATTCCCAATGTATCCAAAACTTTTTTGGGGAATGTTTCTGAAGTCTTAAATCTTATATCCGCTTTATAGGTGTGAAAATTGTAGTCTATCTCTACATCGCCCTTCCCTGCTGAAGGAGAGGAGAAATTAGAAAACACATTGAGAGTGTTATTGTCAATTGTTAAATCCGCATTTCCGGAAGAAACAGGGATTCCCAGCGCTTCGCTTTCTCTCAATTTTCCGTCCAATCTGGCAAAAATCTTTTTGTCCGCAAAGTCGTATGAGAAGAGCCCCTTCAAATCGGCGTTTATTTTCAATTTATCTGATTTGATTTCGCTTATTGAGAGAGAGTAGTAGAAAGGCGAAGAGGATATAGAAACATCTCCGCTTAAGACATTATTTTCTATTTTTCCTTCGCAATTTATTGAAAATTTGCCGTATGTTTGCTCGTCAAATTCCCCTTTAATTTTTAAATTATTTCCTGAAAGGGATGCTTCTGCGTCGCAATGGATCATAAGTTCAGGAAAATCGACGAAATTCCTAAAGTCTTTTAGGTTTAGGCAAAAATTGATGAGGCGGCATTGATATAAGCGTTCTTTTTCTTTTTGTTCAAATTTTATTCCAATGTTTCCGTAGCACTCTCCAAATTTTATCTGTCCGTTTAGATTGATATATTTTGAAAGCTTAGCATCCCCTTTCCCCTCAAATGCTACGCTGTTTTTGAGGGGAGAATTTTCAATTGTAAAAGACAATCTTGAAAAATCAAATCTATGAAGAATGTATGAAAAAGTTGTCTCCACCAAACAATTTTGAAAAACTTTGCTTTTTCCATTGGAAATAATTTCGGCTCTTTTTATCTCAATTGAAACCTTTTTTGCAAATACAGTAAGCCACAAAGGAATTTTAATTTTCTCATTTTTCTTGTTGACTTGATTAAACTCTATTTTGGCTTCAACTCC
>JAAZNT010000182.1 GCA_012798145.1 Thermoanaerobaculaceae bacterium
GCAAATGAAACTATGGCAAAAAGCGGTTTTCCCGATTTTGAAGTGATTAAAAGCGATATAAGAGAATGCCCAAAAGAAAAATTTGATGTCGTTGTTTCAAACCCTCCATTTTATGAAGCGAAAAAAGGAAGAACCAGCCCCGATTTTGCAAAAAGAATTTCCCGCCAAAGAGAAGATTTGGAACTTGATAATTTTTTTGAATCGGCAAGAAACTATATGAAGGACGAAGGCAGATTATCTTTTATCCTTCCTTATTCCACCAAGCAGGAAGCATTTTCATCGCTGAAGAAAAGCGGGCTTTCTCCTTATATTTTAAGGGAAGTAAAGCACAAAGAAGGTAATCCGCCAAAGAGGTTTTTGTGCCTATGCTCAAAAAAGGAACTGCCGCTTGTAGAGCTTCCCCCACTTACTATTAAAAATGAAAACGACCAATTTAACGATGAAATAAAGCCATTTCTTGGAGAAATTCCTTTAAGGGAAGAGTTCTCTTTTTTCTGCGATTCAATGCTATACCGCCTCGCGAAATATCTTAGGTTTTCAGGAATAGACGCCGCATACTTGAAAGACGCCGACGACGACTGGCTTTTAAGGGAATGTCAAAGAAGCGGAAGAACTCTGATATCGCTGGACAGAGAGTTAATTTGCCGTTTCCAAAAAAAGAAACTGAAATGTTTTGAACCCTCTTCCTTCTCGCCGAAGGAGCAATATCTTGAAACAATAGAAAAATTCAGCCTAAAGGAAAGCAATCCAAGAAGATGCCTAAAATGCAACACAAAGGTTATTAAAATTGAAAAAGAAAAAATAGAAGGAATGGTTCCTGAATTCACCTACAAAACGCACAAGGACTTTTATGTTTGCCCATCTTGTTCTAAAATAACTTGGGGAGGCACACATCTTGAGAGATTCAGAAAAGAAGTTTTAGAAAATATTGAATTGGGAGAGAAAATATGAGTGACAGAGAAAAATTGAAAGAACTCTTAAAAAGAAATTCACTTAAATTCGGTGATTTTGTTCTCGCGTCGGGAAAGAAAAGCAATTACTATTTTGATTCAAAATTGACAACTCTGACAGCGGAGGGTTCTCACCTTGTCGGAAAATGCTTTTTTGAGATTATTAAAGAAAACAATATCAAAGCGGATTTGATAGGTGGAATGACTCTCGGTTCCGACCCGATTGTTACTTCTGTTGCACTTGTTTCACACCTTGAAGGTAAGCCGATTGACGCTTTTATTGTTAGAAAAGAGCCAAAAGGGCACGGAACGCAAAACTTCATCGAAGGGCTCGTTGAAAAAGGAAAGACGGCAATAATAGTAGATGATGTAGTCACAACAGGCGGTTCAACTTTTAAAGCGATTGAGAAAGCGGAAGATTTCGGGTTGAAAGTGGTCGCTGTCATTGCCCTTTTAGACAGGGAAGAAGGCGGCGGAGAGGAACTTTCAAAAAAATATCCTTTCTATTCTGTAATTAGAAAAAGCGAAATTATGTAAGGGGATGTACCTATTTTTCGGGAGGCGGAATGAAAACTCTTTTTAGAACCAAACCAATTTCAGACCTTCTAAAGACTGTCGGCTCAAAAGACAAAGGGTTAAAAAGAACTTTAACCGCTTGGGATTTGGTTTCTTTCGGAATCGGGTGCATCATAGGCGTAGGAATATTTGTTCTTCCGGGGCAGGAGGCGGCTGTCCACGCTGGTCCCGCCATAACTCTTTCTTTCGGCCTTGCAGCGATCGCCTGCGCCTGCGCTGCCCTTTGCTATGCAGAGCTTGCCTCAATGATACCTGTTGCAGGCAGCGCATACACTTACGGGTATGCAACTTTAGGAGAAATATTCGCTTGGATAATAGGATGGGACTTAATCCTTGAATATATGGTGGGAGCGAGTCTTGTCTCTATCGGATGGTCGGTGTATTTTGTCAATTTTCTCAATAAATCACTTGAGCCATTTGGATACGCTTTCCCAAGAATATTGTCCGCCTCGCCTTTTGCCCACGACAATCCCGGCTTAATAAACCTGCCTGCGATCTTTATTGTCTTTCTTTTGACTGTTCTTCTTGTAAGGGGCATAAAGGAAAGTTCAAATGTCAACCGCCTTGTAGTTATAATAAAAATCCTTGTTATAGTAATCTTCATAGCGATTGCCGCTTGGCATATAAACCCAACAAACTGGACGCCTTTTATGCCTTTTGGCTTCAAAGGAGTTATGACCGCCGCCGCAATTGTATTTCTTGCTTTTGTGGGGTTTGACGCAGTTTCAACAGCCGCAGAAGAAGCAAAAGACCCTCAAAAAGATGTTCCCATAGGAATAATCGGCTCGCTTTTAATCGCCACAATTTTGTATATGGCTGTTTCAGCGATAATGACAGGAGTTGTTCCTTATACCCATTTCAGAGATGTTGCCGAACCGATCGCCCTTGTCCTGAACACAATCAACAAACCTTTCGCTTCAATCCTAATAAGTATAGGCGCTATAGCGGGAATGACAAGCGTTATACTTGTTCTTTTAATGGCTCAGCCGAGAATACTTTTTGCTATGTCAAGGGATGGGCTGCTTCCTCCTGTTATGTCAAAAGTCCATCCAAAATTCAAGACGCCTTATTTGACAACAATCCTAACTGGATTGATAGTCGCTATCGCTGCGGGATTTACTCCAATAAGCGTTGTTGCCGAGTTGTGTTCAATCGGAACTTTAGCCGCTTTTGCCATTGTTTCAGGAGGTGTTTTTGTTTTAAGAATAAGAAAGCCAGATATTCCAAGACCCTTTAAGGTTCCTTATTATTTCTTTGTCGCAGGACTTGGGTTTTTATCCTGCATTGCTCTAATGATTTCTCTTCCTCTTATGACTTGGATCAGATTTATTGTTTGGCTTTTGCTTGGTTTTATTGTTTATTTCATTTACGGCAGGAAAAATGCTCAGAAAATCTTAGAAAATGGGAGAAATGGCGCCGTTTAGGTGTAATCCTTTTTACTGTTTAGATTTAGTAAAATTCTTAAAGGCAAAAAACCCGATACTCGGAAATATCAGTAACGGCATCCTCTTTGGCAGAACAAAATGAAAGAACCTTTCCTTTCTTATTTGAAACAAGATCCTGAATTTTCCGAAGTTATAAGAAGCGTTTTTGAACTTCCCGAAGTAGCGCCGGAAAAAGCAGAGACGGGGAGTATTTTTCATAGCGATTTGTCTAAAGCGCTCAAGGAAACTGGCTTTTCTTCCTTGTACATTCATCAAATTGAAGCTTTTGAAAACCTTTACAAAGGAAACAACATTCTTGTTTCAACGCCGACGGGAAGCGGAAAAAGCCTTATTTACCAACTTTTTGCGATAGATTCTTTTCTTAAAGATAAAAAAAGAAAATTTCTTTTTATTTACCCTTACAAAGCCCTCGCTCAAGACCAATTGGCTAAATTGAACGAACTTACAGCAAAACTTGGAATTTCAGAATTTCGCGCAGAAATTTACGACGGCGACACAACGCCTTATAAAAGAAAAAAAATACAGCAAAACCCTCCCAATGTGATAATGACAAATCCTGAGATGTTGCACCTTTCTTTTCTTGCATAACACGAAAACTGGAAAGATTGGCTTGACAATCTTTATTTGGTTTCCGTTGACGAAGCGCATATTTATAGAGGAATTTTTGGCGCAAATGTTCACCACCTTTTTTGGAGACTGAAGAGGCTTGTTCCCTCAAATCTGTGCTGGATTGGAACTTCCGCAACAATAGGGGAAGGAAAACGATTTTTTGAAAAACTTATAGGCGAAGAAGTTGTCTCAATCCAAAAATCAGGCGCTCCAAGGCCAAAAAGAAATCTTTGCGTTCTCCAGCCAAAAGGAAGCCCTTACACTCTTGCATGCTTTCTTATGGAAAAACTTCTTGAGAAAGAAAAAAGAACGGTGACATTCACAAAAGCAAGGCGGATAACCGAACTTGTTTACAATTGGCTGATTAATAGAAATCCAAAATATAGAAAACTTGTTTCATCATATAGAGCCGGCTTTCTTCCATCTGAAAGAAGGAAAATAGAACAAAACTTTTTTGACGGAACGCTTTTGGGAGTGGTCTCAACTTCGGCTATGGAAGCGGGAATCGACATTGGAAATCTTGACGCCTGCATCCTTATCGGCTTTCCGGGAAGTTTGGTAAGTTTGTATCAAAGAATGGGAAGGGTTGGAAGAGGACAAACGCCTGCCGACATATTTCTTATCACTATGCCGGATGCTCTTGACCAATATTACCTTTCGCATCCTCAGGAACTTCTCACAAGAGATGTTGAAGAGCCGATTCTTGACCCTTACAATGACTACATAACGGAAGGTCATATTCTTTGCGCCGCAAAAGAGATGCCGCTAAACGACTGCGACTACCCTCCCTCTCATCCGCTGAGAAAAACTATTGACCTTCTTGATGAAAAAGGACGGCTTATCCTTGATGAAAGCGGAACAAGGTGGCACACTCTTTCAAGAAATCCTCACAGAGAGATCAATTTCAGATCAATAGGCGAAAGTTTTGAAATCGTCGATGAAAATGAAAAAACAATTGGAACAATAGACGGAGTAAGGGTTTACAGGGAATGTCATGAAGGAGCGGTCTATCTTCATCAAGGACAGAGTTATGAAGTGGAAAAAATTTCAGAAAAAC
>JAAZNT010000183.1 GCA_012798145.1 Thermoanaerobaculaceae bacterium
ACAACCAAATCTTAAGAAGCCTGAACATCAAAATACCCCCAACAATATTAAAAGAAGAAAATGTAGTGGAGTAGATAGTATAAGTGTCCCCAAAACCCTTGTCAACAAACACTTTCAAAAAATCAAGTGTCAAAGTCGGGAACTTTTTAAAAACTCCTTACTGAACCTTGCTTTAATAAAAGAAGTTAATGAAAATTAAAAAGGGCGGATTCCCGCCCTTTTTTCACCTCTGCCAAATGTATGTTGTCTCTCCTCCATCAGGATTGACGAACCTAAAGGTTGTTCTTTCACCTTTGGGAACTTTGCTTTTGAGAGAACTTCCTCCTTTTAATACTATTTTGTTTGAAGTTTTGAAAACAACATTGCTCCATCTTTCATTGTTTATATACACTTCTATCCCATTTTGGAAATTGACTCCAATGACAATTAGTCTGAAGGGATCTCCTTTTTTGGTTATTGAAGTTATAGAAGGATATCTTACAACTTCAACAGATTGCTCCACAGATGTTGTTTGCCCAGACGAATCTATGGCTGTTGCTTTTAAAATGTGTGTTCCTTCGCTTATTTTTGAAGTATCAAAAGCCCAGACAAACGGGAATGAATCTACACTTTTTTGTAAATTCCCATCAAGTTCAAAAGAAACAGAGACAACCTTGAGATCATCGCTTGCCCTGACTGCGACATTCACCAATCCGCCTATTTTGCTACCCGATTGAGGATATTCAAAAGAAATTTCGGGGGGAGTATCATCGCTTACAAGAAGAGCGTTTTCTATTTTTCCGCTTTTTCCGTCGGGATTTTTGACATAAAGGTCGTAATATCCGCTTTGCGCTGATTGCGGAACCGAAATTGAAGCAAAAATAACCCTGTCGCTATATCTTTGGAAATTTAGGACAGAAATTGGAGATTCAAATGTCAAAACAGCGCCTTCCTTGAAATTCTTTCCTGAAACCGCAACATTTGCAGTTGTTCCCTTTGTTATTTTCAAAGGCATAAGATAGGAAGGAGAAGGAAGAAGAGGCGAAGAGTCACACTCAAACTGAGATGATGAGTAAATTTGTGTTTGGATGGGAGAATTCCAAACATCTATTGTGCTTAAAGAATCACCATCAAGAATTTTCAAGCCGATAACAGAAAATTTCCCTAAAAGTTGTTCACAATGGATTGAGGAAATGTCAAAAATAAGTGAAGAGCTATAATCTCCCTGTGATTCAACAAAAAAACTATCAGAAGAGTGAGAAACGAAGTTTCCAAGAGAGTCATACAGATCCCCGCTAACAACAAAATAACCCCCTTGGGGGAGATCAACAGAATATGAAAGAGAAATTGAGTCGTATCTTCCATTTCCGTCACTATCTAAAAGAGAATCGCTAAAATTACTTGAGAAAAGATGAGAATTTGAAATGACATTCATTGATTCAAATTCATACCTCGTAAACTGTGAATTGTCATAAAGCCCCGTCGCTTCAACAACTATTGTATAACTTCCCACAGTTGAAGGAGCGATAAAACTTCCCGCAAAATAATTGCCGTTTTCAATAAGAGAAATTGTCTGAAGCAGACTGCCGCCAGAATCATATAAGGATGCGCCGACTTCAACATTTGAAACAAGAGTCCAATCTCCGCTCTTGTCAACTCTGAGTATCGCATTCTCGCCTGCAAGGAAATTTTGGCTTGTAAGATACGCTTTTATACCAAAAAGAGAATTCTCAATAATAGTCACCTCAAAATTCACTCCTCCTGAATCGGGTATAACTCTTAAAAAGCAGTTTCCAGAAGTTGGCGCGCTTTTTATCATCAAGCCATTTTCTATAACACTTTCAATTCCGTTTGGGTCAACAAACATAAATGTCCCTGAGCCCGAAATGAGTTTAACTACAATAGCAATTCCATCGCATTTTGAAACATAAAACGGATAATCTGCTGAGCTTTCAACCAATTGCGCACCAGATCCTCCGCCAATTTTTTTTGAAGTCACTCCTGTCGTTCCCCACCCCACTGCTCCCACTGGCGCTTCCGGAGTTCCCTTTTCTGAATTTGAAAGAATCAAATTGAAAACATCGTAAACAGATACCGGACTCCCTAATTCATTGTGTTTGTAAGGAAGAATTTGAGAAGCGCTTCTTGGAAGCTTCATTGAAGGGTAAGAGATGCAATCGTCTTCAATGCAGGAAACATTTTTTATATTGAAAACAGAATCGAGAGAAACCATTCCGTCATTGTCTTTTGATCCCCACCAGCCATTGTTTCCAGCGATGGGAAGAACATTAAGTTTCCCAAAATCGGGATAAGCCTCGTTAAAAGATTTTGTTATCAAATTTTCACCGGCTTGTTTTTTCTTCCCGAATCTTAAATTAAAATCATAGCCGCTGTTTGGCGGGGCAAGCAAAAATGCCTTTTGGATCTTGCCAACAGAACTGTTTTTCTTGAAAATATCGCCTCCAAGAACCCTTAAAAGAAGTCCTCCTGTATCGTGGGTAATTACATAGTAAGGAGGAGTGCCAGATTTGGAAAGCCCATTAAAATTTTTGTCGATTTGTTCTAAAACTTCTTCAGCCATTGAAAAATAAGAACCATTCCACCAATCGTAGTTGGGGGTGAAGGAAATAAAGCCAATCTGTCTTGCGTAATTGTCAAAATAAGTTGACGAAGTCTCTTCAGTATATGCTGCAGAACCCCATTTGTTGTAACAGTCATAACTTCCATGAATCATAACAACAGGGGGAGAGACCAAATAATTTATCATATTTGAAGTGTCGCATTTGACTTCAACGCTTTTGCTTTGAAGGGTTGTAGTTTTTGTTAAATAAGTGTTCGCTGGCGCAGCACATCCATAAGATAGAAGTTTTGCGTCGTAAAGAATGTTGTCCTTATAGTTGATTACACCTGAAAGAGTGTAATTCCCTGCTGGAACGCTTCCAAAACTAAAAGCGCCTCTTTCAATGGCTGCTGTAAAAACTTCTCCTGCGGTGGATTTCGCTGTAATAGTCCCGCTAACAGAATCGCCGTCAAGAATGAAAAGCGATTGTCCGTTATTTGCGGGAATTCCCACATAGCCGCTCAATGTTCCGTAATTGCTTTGACACCCTACTGTAAGAGAGTAACTTTGGCTTCCATAACAGTTTGCCGAATCGCTCGCAAGCACAAGGAAATTGAAGGTGCCTGATGCGGTTGGCGTTCCAGAAATATTACCCTCTCTGCTTAATGAAATTCCCGGTGGAAGGGTTCCCCCGCCCAATGAAAAATAGTATGGCGGGACTCCGCCTTCTGCAGAAATGTTCTGGCTGTAAAAAACTCCAATATTTGCATTTGGAAGTTGAGAGGGAGTAATATAAATCTGGGGGCAAGGATCTGTTATTCTTAAAGCATAAGAAACATTTCCATAGCAAGGATATGGAGTTGAAGAATCTTCAACACCTATATAAAGACTATATTCGCCTGCTTCTGTTGGTGTTCCAGAAAGAAGCCCGCTTGATGTAAGGGACAAACCGGGTGGAAGAACCTCTGCATAAAAACTATATGGCGCAGTTCCTCCGCTTGCTGTAAATTGAACAGAATAATAACTTCCAACCGTTCCTTGTGGAATTGTTGAAGGAGAAATCGTCAGGGAACATTGGCTTATTACTAACAAATAATAGGCATCTACATTGCACGAAGGATAAGAAGAATCGTAAGCCCCAATAAGAAGACTAAAGTCGCCAGCCATTGCTGGTGTTCCAGAAAGAAGCCCGCTTGAGGTAAGGGACAAACCGGGTGGAAGAGTATCTGTATAAAAAGTGTATGGCGCAGTTCCTCCACTTGCAGTGAATTGAACAGAATAATAACTTCCAACCGTTCCTTGCGGAATGTCTGACGGAGATAATGTCAAGGTACACTGACTAAAAGAAGATAGAGACCATACCGTAACAACAATAATCCATAAAAAGATACCCAAAAAAAGCTTTTCCAATCGCTTGGATTTATTCCTTCCCATTTTAACCACCGCCTTTCATTTTAAACCACATTATTATTATATTCCTAAAAAATCCAATGTCAACTTTTTCGGCGTTAAAAATGAATTGTTTTGAAATATTTGCCAAATAATACTTTTTGTGTTATGATGGTTTTTCCTTTCCGGGAATATTGATCGCAGAGCGGTTTTTAGGGCCCCGGTTTTGAACAGGTGAGTCCGGTGACGCCAATGTTCCTGAAAAATAAAATAAAATTTGCCGGCAATTTATTGCGGTTTAAATATTCCGCAGAAAGAAAGAGTTTTCATAATGTCTTTTAATCAATTCGGATTCGATCCGAAACTACTCGAAGCGCTTCACCAAATGGGTTTTGAAGAACCCACAACAATTCAAAAAACAGCAATTCCACCTGTCGCTGAAGGAAGAGACCTGATGGCATCCGCCAAGACAGGTAGCGGAAAAACTGCCGCTTTTCTCCTGCCATTAATGGATAGACTTATCAAAAAAGAAACCAGAACCACCAAGATCCTTATTTTAGAGCCAACGCGTGAAATGGCTGCTCAGATAATTGAGCATATGGGACAACTGGGACGTTTTTCAGCATTAAGAGGAGCTGCTATCTATGGAGGAGTTGGAATGACTCCACAAATTAACGCTTTCAAAAAGAGGTTTGAGATAATAGCTGCAACTCCAGGCAGACTTCTTGACCATATGCAATACCATTACGCGAACCTTGAAGGGATTGAAACTTTGGTGCTTGATGAAGCCGATAGGATGCTTGATATGGGGTTCCTTCCCGATATAAAGCGAATTCTTGCGAAAATTCCCAGAGAAAGGCAGACGCTTCTTTTCTCCGCGACAATGCCTTACGAAATAGTTTCTTTTGCTAAAGATTTGCTCCATAATCCTGTTATGATTGATGTAGAGCGCCAATCCGCTCCCGCAGAAGGAATTACGCACGCGGCGTATCCTATACATCAAGAGCTTAAATCAAACCTTCTCCTTGAAATTCTGAAGAAAGAAGAGTATCCGTCTGTTCTTGTTTTTACAAGGACGAAACACAGGGCAAACCGCCTTGCAGATTTTCTTGAAAAAAATGGGGTTTCTGCGACAAGAATCCACGGGGCAAGAAGCCAAGCTCAGAGAAGCGAAGCGCTTAAAGGCTTTAAAAAGGGCAAATTCAGAGTTATGGTGGCAACAGATATTGCCGCAAGAGGAATTGACATCAATTCTTTAGCCCTTGTGGTCAACTTTGATGTTCCAGCACTTCCCGAAGACTATATTCACAGAGTCGGAAGAACCGCAAGAGTTGACGAAGAAGGCGACGCTTACACATTTGTTTCTCCACAAGAAGAACGCGAATTGCATTTCATTGAAAAACATATCGGAAAAAGGATCCCTCGCAAGAAAATTGACACTTTTGATTACTCTCAAAAGCCGAAAGAGAAGTTTGAAATCCCTCTGGAGCAAAGAATTGCAGAGATTAAACAAAGAAAGGCTGAAGATAGGGAAAGGTCAAAGGCAAAAGGTCAAAAAAGAACCGCCTCGAAATTCTTTTCAAAAAAATCTTATAATGAAAGAAAGTCAAATTCATACAAAGAACTTATTCCAGAAAACGAGAAAGCGAAAAGACCATTTCGCAAAGAAAATAGGCGAATACCAGAAGGTTTTTCCCTTTTAAGCGAAGTTTATAAAGAATCAATTTCCTCAAAAGGCGCTGATGGAAAGCCCTACTTTACAAGAGGAAAAACAGGTTCTTGGGAAGAGCAGATATCAAGTTGTTCATTAGAGAAAACAGAGAAAAGCGACAGCCGTTTCCAAAAACAAAGAAAAGGCAAACAAAACTTCAATCATCGCCCATTCAACAAAAAGAAGAAATTTTTTAACAAGAAAAAATCTACTGGTTTATTGGATACCAAATCTACAAACAACTTGTAATACAACTTATTACATTAACCCAAATTTGTCATTAAAAAACTTTTAACAAGCGATCAGAGATTGCTTAGGGAAAATGGAAGATAAGTGCACATAGGCGCTGGGGGGTGAGATGCAAGGAAGACGAGGGTGGGCAAACCGGAGGTGAACTTATGTTCATTGAGGATTTGACCCCCGAAGTCTGACGCAGCAGATTACCCCTTACCGCCGGTGCACTCGTTTGATGGTTTAAAAGAGACTGATGAACTTTGGGCAGGCTGAAAATGGCGAAGCCATTTACAGAAACATAAGAAAAAAGATTCTGCAAAATGAAGTTTTGCAAGAAGATTTTTGATTATGTTTCAGGTTGCCGAAGGCAAACTGTCTGCCGATTGTTTAATTGGTTATCTTCCATTTTCTCTAATGAAAGTTGTCAGAAAAAATTACTCCATTGACAAATTTGGGTTTATTACAAATTGGATTCAAGAATAGCGCCGACAAGGTCTCTGGCAAAATCCCGCGAGAGAAGATCAACGGCTATATTTTCTTCATTTAAAAACAAATTTTGGGATGAAGCGCGGGAATACTCTTTTTCAAATCTGTAGCCGTCCATTTTAAAAATTTCTTTGCCTTCTTTGTCTTTCATTAAAACTTTTGCAACAATTGAAACTCTATATCTGTTTGCCCTTCCGTCAGAACCGTATGAAATCGGGAAAACAGAATAGTTGGCTATTGTTCCCAAAAGAATAGCATCAGAACCTTCTTTCTGAGAAATAACTTTAACCCTTGCTCTTCTTGAAATTTCAGCCCTTACTGCTTCGGTTATTCTCTGGTCAAGGACAACCACATTGTCGCCTTTTTCAAAAAGGGGAATTGCAAGGACAGATACTCCCTGCGGAAGCCCGCCCGTACCAACAAGATGATAGCCACAGGATAGAACCATTAAACACATTATTGCCAAAATTGAAATTTCCTTAATTTTCAAGCGACCTCTTCATTTAACCACAAAGGTTACAATTTTGCCTTTTACAACAATCTGCTTGACAATGCTCTTTCCTTCAATAGCCGCCCGAACCTTTGGCTCGTTTTTGGCTGCGTCAAGTATGATCTCTTCGCTGTCGTCAACTTTAACTTTTACGACACCCTTAAGTTTTCCATTGACTTGAACAGGAATTTCAATTTCTTCCTCTTTGGCTATATCAGGATCATAAGAGGGCCATTTTTCGTTTATAAGGAAATCATTGTTTCCGAGCATAAGCCATAATTCATCACAAATGTGAGGAGCAATTGGAGAAAGCATCTTTAATTTGGCTTCTATTGATTCTTTTAAAGCGAATCTTTCTTCAGGGCTTTTGTCGTATTTTTCTAAAAATTTGTATTGATGATTGGTTAATTCCATTAGACTTGCAATTATAGTATTGATTTTCAACCTTGAACTAAATTCTTCTGTAACTTTCTTGATCGTTTGATGAGTTATTTTTCTTAAATTGAAAGCCCTTGTCCCGCTCTTGGGACTTCTTACTTCTTTTAAAAGTTCTTCTTTGTTGTCTTCAATGAGAGAATAAACTCTCTGAAGGTATCTTCTTGATCCTTCCGCTCCCTCTTCTTTCCAATCAAGCTGGTCGGTTGGGGGAGCAAGAAAGAGAATATTCAGTCTGACTGCGTCAGCGCCATATTTATCAATCATCTTGTCGGGATCGACGATGTTGCCGATGCTTTTTGACATTTTTTTGCCGTCTTTTATAACCATCCCTTGACACATCAATCTTTTTACTGGCTCGCCAAAATCAATAAGCCCGATGTCTCTCATAAACATAGTGAAAAATCTGCAGTAAATCAGGTGCATCGTTGCGTGTTCAATTCCGCCTATATAGAAATCGATCGGATTGAAATATTTGACGGCATCTTTGTTTATTGGGCTGTCTGAAATTTTTGGATCGGGATATCTAAAGAAATACCATGAAGAATCAAAAAAAGTGTCCATAGTGTCTGTTTCTCTTTTTGCTTCTTTTCCGCATTTTGGGCATTTTGTTTTGACAAAAGATTCCACTTTGACCAAAGGGCTTTCCCCCTTGCCAGTAAATGGAACATCGTAGGGAAGAAGAACTGGAAGGTCTTCATAAGGAACTGGAACTGTTCCGCACTCTTTGCAATAGACTACTGGAATCGGAGTTCCCCAATATCTCTGCCTTGAAACCCCCCAATCCTTTAATCTGTAAGTGGTGGTCTTTTTGCCAAAATTTTCTCTCTCTGCTTTTTCAGCCATCTTTTGCATAGCAAATCTATTCTGCAGCCCGTTAAATTCTCCGCTATTTACCAGTATTCCATCTTCTTCATAAGCTTGAGAAAGAGGCTCTTTCAATCCTTCCGGGGGGCTCACAACAACTCTAATCGGAAGTTTGTATTTTTGAGCAAATTCAAAATCTCTTTGGTCATGTGCTGGAACGCTCATGATAGCGCCTGTTCCATAGTCCATCAAAACGAAGTTAGCCACATAGATAGGTATTTTTTCTTTTGAAAATGGGTTGATCGCATAACTTCCAGTAAAAGCGCCAAGTTTTTCTTTGCTGATAACTCTCTCTTGGGTGCCCTGCTTAGCCATTCTTTCTTTGAATTGAGATATTTCT
>JAAZNT010000184.1 GCA_012798145.1 Thermoanaerobaculaceae bacterium
GATTTTTCAAAAAGGCAGGAACTTCTTGAAACTTGCGCACACGCCCTAATTGTTGGGATGGAAAATTGTTTCCTTCATCTTCAGGCGATAGAAGACCCTCTAACAGGTCTTTATAATAGGTCTTATTTCCTTTATAGACTTAAAGAGGAACTTTCATATTCAACTCGCCACAGCTCTGATTTTGCTCTCTTAATGATTGATCTTGATGAATTCAAGGAAGTCAATGACCATCTGGGACACCAGATTGGCGACGATGTTTTAAAAAGAATTGGAGAACTATTCAGGATGACCTTGAGAAAAGAAGATGTTCCAGCAAGATATGGAGGGGATGAATTTATAATTCTGCTGCTAAACTGCGACGAAAAAAACGCCATTGAAAAAGCAAATAAAATTAAGCAGATGATATCAATTAAAGCACTTCCCAAAGAAAAATCGCAGGGAATTCAGTTGGGGTGCAGCATCTCGCTGATTTCTTCCAAGGTAATAAGCGGCGATAACGACATAACATCAATCCTTAAAAAGCTTGACAACGCTTTGTACAAAGCAAAAACTGAAGGGAAAAACCAAGTGATCGTGGCGGTTGAATGACGGAGTATTGTTTTGAATAGTTGGCAACCCGAACTTGAAAAAATAATAAATTTTGAAAATAAACTTGAAAAAATCACCTCAATTGCAGTAATCTCCGATGAAGAATTGGCGGAGTATGCAAAAGATATTAGTTACATTCAAAACCTTCTTTCTTTGATCGCCTCTATGCCACAAGAAAAAAGACCCGATATCGCCCGTTGGGATGATGTTGTTTCAAGGCTATGGAGAAAACTTTTTGCAAAAGGAGATGATATCGACAGATACACCTTTGGAGACCTTTGGCTCAAAGTTCTTCTTGACCAAAAAGACGAAAAAAGAATTTTAAGGACAGCCACAGGATTCATTGCTTCCTGCAGAAATTTTTCTCTCTTTGAGGAAGCTCTCGAAGTTGGGAAAGTTATAACAGAAAGGTTTGATAATTCAATAAGCGGGGCTTACGCAAATTTTTTAAACACAATGGGCTCTGTTTATTACTGCAAAAAAGATTTTGAAAATGCCGAAAAACTGTTTTTGAAAGCTAAAGCCATAGGAGAACTTGTTACCGACGAAGAAAGTCAAGGATGGATAGTTTCGTCAAGAAACGATTTTATTTCGCAGGAATATTTAAACATAGCAGAAATCAATATTGAAATGGGTTTTGAATCTGAAGGAAAAGCAAGAGAATTATATGTAAAGAAAGCGGAGGATCTTATTTCTCAACTTGATCAAATGCAGATTACAGAGAATCTTCGGTCTTTCGTTTATGTTACAAAATCAGAACTTGCGATGCTAAAGGGGGATTTTAAGGAAGCTCCAATTCTTCTTGACAAAATTGAAGAAGCGTCCAAAAAGGGTTCTGGCCCCTATTATTATTCAATTGCGACTACCCATTCGAGACTAAAGGCTCTTTTTTACTCTTTGCTTGGGGATTACCAGAGGGCTTACCATTTTATAAGAAAAGCGCTGAGACAGGTTTCAACAAAGGCATATCCTGCAGAAGATATTTTTGTTCTTGATGAGGCTATCAAGATCGTCAGAAAACTTTACGACCAACAGAAGAAGCTGAGAGATGGTGAACTGGTAAAAGACCTTGTTCTTCTTCTTGAAGATAAAGATTGGTACACGGGCGGATCTCATAGCAGGCAGGTGGCGGATCTCTGCCTGAAAATAGGGCACATTCTTAAAAAAGATGGCATAAGTCGTCTTGATATTCTGGAGTTGGAAACAGCGGGGCTTGTCCACGACATTGGCAAACTTAAAATTCCGTGGTCGCTTCTAAATAAAGTAGCCCCAATTACTCCAAAAGAAAAGGAAATACTTAAATTACATACCAAATTCGGAAGAGAAATTCTTCTTCAAATTGGATTGACAAATTGCGCAGAAATAGTTTACCAGCACCACGAGACAGCTGATGGGAAAGGGTATCCTTTGGGGAAGATTCCAACAATTGAAGCGTCAATAGTTGGGATATGCGATGTTTTTGACGCTTCAACAACAGTAAACAGAAGATACAAGAAACCCAAAACGCTTTCGGAAGCGGTGGCGGAGATTGTATCGCTTTCAAAAATAAAATATAATCCTGACGCTGTGAGAGGAATTGAAATTGTTGCAAAGAGCATGGCATAAGAAAATAGAGAAAGATGGTTTACAGGAAAATGTTTTTTAAAAAAACAGCGATTTTTATCTTGATAATATCTCTCTCAATTATATGGACAAGAGCCGATGTAATACTGCCCGAAGGAAAAGGAACCCTTAAAACAGAAAAAATAGACGGCTATGAAGTTTTCAATGTTTTAGACCTTGCCAAAATATATGGCGGAAATTTTGGCAAAGATCCTATCTCAAAATATCCTTATTGGGAAATAAACAAGCATAGAGTGGTCTTTTCTGTAAACAGCGCTGTTGTTTCAGTTGACTCTAAGATAGTTTCTCTCCAATCGGTTCCTTTTGAAAAAAATAGCGGTTTATATGTGGGTATAGAATTCCTTCGTCTCGTTTTACCGAAAATCGGGATTCCTTTCGTTGAAGAACCGTTAAAGGAGCATAAGACACAAGATTCAAAAAACATAGAAGAACCTAAGGAACAAAAGGAAATAAAAATTGAAACAGCTGTGTCATACGATTTGATAAGAGTAACATTTGAAGGGACGATGGTTTCCTTCGCAGAGCCAAAAAAGGTAGATGATAAAGTAGTGGTAAGGTTTCCAAAGGGGAGAGCGCAGGGAGCAAACGTCGATTTTGGCGAAGGCATAGCCACAAAAATGGTATCAACTGATGAAGGGAAAGAAATTCAGATTTTTCTTGATAAAAATTTTAAGCAGTTTGAAAGTGTAACTCTTAAAAACCCCGAAAGACTTGTGCTTATAATAAAAGGAACGGGTCAGAAAACATCGGATAAAAATAAAACTTCAGATACAACCCAGCCACAAGAAAGTTATTTTGCTCAGGAAACGCCATTTCAAAAGAAAAAAGATTCTATACTTGTAGTTTTGGATCCCGGTCACGGCGCTCAAGATACGGGAACAATAGCAAAAGACGGAACGCAGGAGAAAGAACTGTCTCTTCTTTATGCTTCAAAACTTAAAGAAGCCCTTGAAAAAGAGGGAATCAATGTCTTGCTGACGAGAAACAGCGATGTTTTTATCCCGCTCAGAGAAAGAACGGCTCTTGCCAATTTCAATTCTGCCGACATTTTTATTTCAATTCATTTTAATTCATCGCCTGTAAAAAGCGTCAAAGGTTCTGAAAGTTACATAATGAGCAAGCAGGCTACCGATCTCTGGAGCAAAGAAGTTGCAGAGAAGGAAAATTTGTCTTTATCTTCTGAGGAAAAGGGAGAGGATCTTTCTCTTATTTTGTGGAATCTTGCCCAGAATCAATTCATTGTTGAAAGCGCTTCAGTTGCTGGTGAACTTCAGGAAAAACTAAATCAGCTTTTTGGAACGAAAGACAGAGGAGTAAGACAAGCGCCTTTTGCTGTTCTTGAAGGTGCTCGAATGCCCGCTATCCTTCTTGAAATAGCCTTCCTTTCAAACCCGGAAGAATTGAAGCAGGTCAAAGATGATAAATTCATTGAAAATGTAATTTCCTCAATAAAAGAGGTTCTTGTGAAATTCAAGGAGAGAAATGTCCCGCCTCCTTCAAATTAATTTATTTTTAATTTTGATTCTATTTATTCTTGCCTGCAGTGCCCCTTCCAAAAATGAAATGGAGACAAAGCAAGATAACCCGCAAATGTGAGGGGAGTCCAAAAGAGAATATCTTCTTCTTTATCCCGGAGAAGACCAGAATCTCCATCCATTTTCGGTTTTTATTGAAGAAAAAGACAATAAAGCGTTAGAAATAGAAGCAATATTGACAGAGTATTTAACTCAAAGCCCCTCGAACGGGCTTGTCAACCCTTTCCCCCAAAACTCAAAATTGAGGGCTGTTTATCTTTTGGGAGAAAGCAGTTTAGTCGTTGACCTTTCATCAATGTGCGCGGACGGCGGAGGAGTTGAAGAAGAAACATTCAGAGTTTACGGAATCATCAACACCCTGAACTTCAATTTTCCAGAAATTAAATCGGTAAAAATAATAATAGAAGGGCAGGAAAGAGATACTTTTATGGGGCATTTGGACATTTCAGGATTTATTCCTCCCGAGCCTACCCTTAACGGAAAAGATGTAAAATGAGCATTAAGAGAGTTGGAATATTTGATTCCGGCGTGGGCGGTTTGACAGTGGTCAAAGAAGTGAGAAACACTTTCCCAAACCTTGATCTTTTTTATCTTGGAGATACGGCGCGCCTTCCATACGGAGACAAATCGGAAGATACGATCATCAATTACTCTTATAAAAACACCAAGTTCCTCCTTTCATTTGACATTGACCTTCTGATTGTCGCCTGCAACACATCAAGTTCTTTTTCTCTTCCTTTTCTTGAAAGAGAATTTAAACTGCCAATTGTAGGAATGATATCCCCCGGAGCGGCTCTCGCGCTGAAAAGAACAAAAAACAAAAAGATCGGCTTAATAGGAACGAGAGCGACGATAAGAAGCGGGTCGTACAGAAAAGAGATAGAAAAGATAGACAGCAAAGCAGAAGTTTACGACGCTTCCTGCCCCCTTTTGGTACCCCTTGTTGAAGAGGGTTTTTTTGATGACGAAGTTACGGAAATCGTTGCCAGAAGATACCTGAAAGGTTTGGAAGAAAAGGGGATAGATGTGTTGATTCTTGGCTGCACACACTATCCTGTTCTTAAACCCACCCTGAAAAAAATTCTTCCCGATGTTGAGATGATAAGTTCGGGAGAAGCAACTTCCCTTCATCTTAAAGAAAAATTCGGGCTTGGTGAAAGCCCCGCCCCACCCTCCAAAATAAAAGGAGGCTTAAGAATTTTTGCGACAGACACCGGGACACATTTTAAGGAAGTGGCGGAAAAACTTCTTGGCGAAAATATAGAACTTGAATCAGTGGCTCTCTGAAAGGAAATGGGGAAATGAGAATAGACGGAAGAAAAAACGATGAAATAAGAACATTCAAAATAGATTCCAACTATATTGTTCATCCCGATGGCTCTTGCCTTGTTGAAATGGGATTGACAAAGGTTGTATGTTGCGCAACATTGGAAGAGAGAGTTCCTCCTTTCCTCAAAGGGACGGGGCAGGGATGGATAACTGCGGAATATGGAATGCTTCCCGCCTCAACTCAAGTAAGGACGGCAAGGGAAGCAAGCAGGGGCAGACCCTCTGGCAGAAGTCAGGAGATACAGAGACTCATAGGAAGAAGTTTGAGAAGCGTGGTTGACACCTCTCTTTTCCCCGACAAGACTCTCTGGATAGATTGTGATGTGATTCAGGCTGACGGAGGAACAAGGTGCGCTTCAATAACAGGAGCATTTGTGGCAATGGCGCTTGCCTTTGACAACCTGATAAAAAGAAAAATCCTTGATAGAAATCCCGTCAAATCAAGAATAGGGGCTATTTCTGTCGGTGTCATAAATGGAGAAAAAATTCTTGACCTGAAATACGAAGAGGACTCAATCGCTGAAGTTGATATGAATGTAGTTATGACAGGAGACGGAAGATACATTGAAATACAGGGAACCGCAGAACACACGCCTTTCTCGAAAAAAGACCTTGACGAAATGCTTGCTCTTGCGGCAAAAGGAATTGACGATATTTTTGAAATTCAAAAAAAAGTCATAGCGTTTGATTTTGATTGACACTGGAGGTTTTTAAGATGGCTGTTGAAAAGAAATTTCTTGAAGTTTTATGCTGTCCTCTCTGCAGGGGAGACCTTGAAAACTACAAATACAAAGACAAAGAATACCTCAAATGCAAGGAGTGCAAAAAATATTTTCCAATTGAGGATGAGATCCCGATACTCCTTCCCGACGCCGCAATAAAAGATGTGAAAGAGGACAAGAAAAAATAGGATACAAAGCGAAGGGAGGCGCAGAAGCGATAATAATCTTTTAATGAATATTATCAATTCTATTTGGGAGGCGGGTTTTGAAAGAGAGCGGTTTAGTTAAGTTAGCAACTTACGACAAAAAGAAAGATGCTGAATTTGTAAAATCGGTTCTTCTTGAAAACGGAATTGAATCGGTTCTAAAAGGCGAAGACCTTTACGGGATCTCAGAAAGCAACATAGGAAATTATTACCTTTATGTTCTTGAGGATGACCTAAAAGCGGCGCAGATGGTTATTAAGGCAATAACAGACCCTTCTGCGGAGATCGACCTTCCCGAAAAAGAAATTGTAGAAAAAGAGCGTAAAATCGGCGGTATCAGCACCACATCAATATATTCCGCTGTTGTTTTTTTATTAATAGGTTTTTTAATAGGGTTTGGCTTTTCAGATAAAATTAAAAATTCACTGCCAAAGCAAGACAGCAGGAAAGATTACGA
>JAAZNT010000185.1 GCA_012798145.1 Thermoanaerobaculaceae bacterium
ACAGGATATTGCCCTCTGTGGTGGACTTCAACCTCTTTTCCTCCTCGCCCGAAGGGGATTCATAATAGATTTTTGTTCCAAGAAAATCTTCAAGTTCATAAAGTTCTAAGATAATGTCGTCTTCTGATACAACAAGCCCTCCAGCAGGCGGAAAAGCATGTGTCAAAATGATTCCTTTTTCTTTCAATTCATTTTTCCAAACATTGAAGGGAATATTTTGAGGGGCTTCAAGGAGTATTACATTTGTATGTTTTTCGCAAAAAGAGAAAACTTGAAACAGAGCCAATGAAATTGCCAACAAAAAGACTTTTTTCATTTTACCCTCCTAAAAAAGTGAACCTCTCCAACTTTCATAAAACAAAATTTTAAACAAACACTCATTTCAAATAAATCATAACAAAAAATTTGTCAAATGCAAAGTGATTTTTTGTGGACAAAATTTTTAATTAGGTTTAACATAAAAACTTATGAAAGGAGTTTATAATGTCTCTTCTTGTAGGAATAGTCGGTCTTTCTCAAAGTGGCAAAACCACCATTTTTGAAGCCCTGACATCATCTGGGGTTTCATCTGAATTAAAAGGCGCTTCAAAGAAACCCAATATGGCAACAATTCCTATTTATGACGCAAGACTTGAGGATCTGGCTCTCCATTTTAAATCAAAAAAAATCACGCCGGCGACTTTGGAATTTGTGGACCTTCCCGGTTTGAGAAAAGGCGCTACCGCAGAGGAGACAAAATCCCTTCTCTCTCAGGTAAAAGAAGCAGACCTTTTTGTTCACATAGCAAGATGTTTTGAAAACGAGACTGCTCCACATCCGGAAGGTTCTATTGATCCCGAAAGAGACATAAAAACGCTTGATTTCGAACTGATGATAGCAGACCTTTCAACAGTTGAAAAGAGAATAGAAAGGGTTTCAAAACTTGCCAAAAGCGGCGATGAAAAAGCGAAAGCAATTTTGAAACTTATGCAGCAATTGAAAGCGTTTCTGGAAGAAGAGAAACCGTTAAGACTATACAAATTCAAAGATGAGGAACTTAAACTCATTTCTGATGTTGAGTTTTTGTCAAACAAGCCCGTTATTTATGTTGCGAACCTAAACGAAGGAGAATCTGAGGTTTCAGAGAATCTCTTTAAAATTGTTGAAGACAATGCAAAAAAAGAAGATAGTTATGCGATGAAAATATATGGGAAAGTGGAAGCGGAGCTTGCCGAACTTCCCGCTGAAGAGAGAAAAGAGTTTCTTTCATCTTACAATTTGACAGAATCCGGGCTTGAAAGGGTTGTCAAAGTGGCGTTCGACAAACTTGACCTGATGACTTTCCTTACGGCTGGAGAGAAAGAAACAAGGGCGTGGACTATCCGAAAGGGAACGAAAGCGCCACAAGCGGCGGGCAAAATTCATAGCGACATTGAGAGAGGATTTATAAGAGTGGAAGTTTACACATATGATGACTGGGTAAAATGCGGTAGAGATGAGAAAAAAGTTAAAGAAAAAGGACTTTTAAGAGTAGAAGGAAAAGATTACATAATAAAAGAGGGGGATATATGTCTTTTCAGATTCAATGTTTAAAAAATTCTTATTAAAAACGCCAATTTTTTTGTTGAATAAAAATGTGGTAAATTACTTACTTTGCTCGAAGGAGGGGATATGACAGCAAAAGAAGTTTTTTATAAAGTTTATGGAGAGATTCACGATCTTCTTGAAGCGCAGCAGATTCTTGAGTGGGATCAGCAGGTTATTATGCCGAAAGGGGGAGCGGAACAGAGGGCTAATGAAGCCTCTGCCCTTGCAGGAATAATTCACGAAAAACTCACTTCAGAAAAAAATGGAGAAATTATCGCCAATTTTGAAAAAGAAGCGGAAACAGAATGGGATAAAGCACACTTGAGGGAAGCCAAAAAAAATTATGAAAAGCAGAAGAAGATACCATCCTCTCTTGTGGCTGAAAAATCTAAGAGAACTATAATAGCCCAGAGCGTTTGGGAAAAGACAAGAGCGGTTTCAGATTTTAAAACTTTTTCTCCTTTCCTTGATGGAGTAATTTCCATCACAAAAGAAATTGCGCAGTATGGCGACAGCGAAAATCCCTATAATTTTCTTCTTGACGATTACGAACCCTACATAAAAACGGAAGAACTTGACCCTCTTTTTGAAAGCTTAAAAAAAGGGCTTAAAGAACTTGTAAAAAAATACGCATCGGAAAATACGGAAAGAAGAAAAGAAGCAATTTCAAAATTTATTTCAGCTTCAAATCAAGAAAAAATTGGATTATTCTTTCTTGAAGAAATGGGTTTTGATTTTGAAAGAGGGAGGATGGATATTTCTGCGCATCCTTTCACTTCTGGAACAATGGATGATGTGCGGCTAACTACGAGATACAACGAAAATTTTCTTCCTACCTCTTTGTTTGGAGTCCTTCACGAAGGAGGACACGCCCTTTACGAGCAGGGATTAGATAAAAATAATTTTAGGTTTCCAGCAGGGCAGGCTTGCTCTTTGGGAATTCACGAATCACAGTCAAGGTTTTGGGAAAACATCGTTGGAAGATCGAAAGGATTTTGGGACGCCTATTTTGAAATAGTAAACAAACTTTCAGAAAATGCTTTTGGTGCAGTTTCCGTTGAAGATTTTTACAAAGGGATTAACTGCGTTTCACCTTCATTTATAAGGGTTGAAGCAGATGAAGTGACTTATAATCTTCATATCATTTTGAGGTATGAAATTGAAAAAGAAATTATCAATGGCTCTTTAAAAGTTAAAGACCTGCCGGAAGTGTGGAATGAAAAATTCTATGATTTCTTCGGAATAAAACCGCCCAATGTTTCGTTGGGGGTTATGCAGGATATTCATTGGGCTGTTGGGCTTATCGGATATTTCCCAACATATTCTCTCGGAAATCTTTACAGCGGAATGATAAAAGAAACGCTTGAGAAAGAAATGGGTTCTGTTAGCGAAATTTCAAAAAGAAAGAACTTAAAAGAAATAAGGGAGTGGCTGAAAGAAAGAATTCATTCTAAGGGAAGACTTTATCCTCCAAAGGAACTAATTTTAAAAGCGACAGGAGAGGAAATGTCTGAAAAACCTTTCCTTGATTATATTGAAAAAAAATATGATTCACTTGTTTAGAAGGGATTGACTATGGAAAAAGTTGTTGTCATTGGGTCAGGGCCTGCCGGGCTGACTGCCTGTATTTATCTTTCAAGGGCTATGCTTTCTCCTTTGTGCATTGAAGGATTCATTGCTGGGGGGGTGGCTGGAGGACAACTTATGACTACCACTGAAATAGAGAATTTTCCCGGCTTTCCTGAAGGGATAACAGGTCCCGAACTTATGATGAAAATTAAAGCGCAAGCGGAAAAATATGGAACGAGATTTCTTTCAGAAGATGTTGTCAAAGTAAATTTAAAAGAAAAGCCATTCAAAATAGAATCTTCGGGAAGAGTAATTGAGGCAGAGTCGTTAATAATAGCAACAGGAGCCACTGCAAAAAAATTGAATCTGCCCTCTGAAGCGAAATTGTGGAACAAAGGGATTTCCGCCTGTGCAGTGTGCGACGGAGGACTTCCGTTTTTCAGGAATCAGGTCCTTGCAGTGGTTGGAGGAGGTGACACTGCAATGGAAGAGGCGCTTTACCTCACCCATTTTGCTTCAGAAGTTTTACTGATTCACAGAAGGGACGCTTTCAGAGCTTCAAAAGCGATGCAGCAGAAAGTGACAACTCATCCTAAAATAAAAATTTTGTGGGATTCGGTTGTTGAAGATGCTCTTGGGGAAAATTTCCTTGAAGGAATAAAAGTTAAAAATTTGAAAACTGGAAAATTGGAAGAAATTAAAGTTAGAGGTCTCTTTTATGCAATTGGGCATAAGCCGAATGTTGATTTTCTTGATGGTCAGGTGGAAGTTGATTCTGAAGGGTATATTATTACTAAGCCCGATTCCTCACAAACGAGCATTGAAGGGGTTTTTGCCTGCGGAGATGTGAAAGACAAAAAATTCAGGCAGGCTATAACAGCCGCCGGCTCGGGATGCATTGCAGCCCTTGAATGCGAAAGATTCCTTCAAGGAAGTTAAGGTCGTCAAAAAATTTTGATTTTTTAATTTTATTCGTTTCTTTCTGAATTAATATCCGAAATATTTGAGAAGTTCATTGAAAGATTTTACTTCATCATGGTTATCTGAACTTAAGTTGTTTTTATCCATAAATGAGTGAGCTTTTTGTGGGTGATTGATCCTTAGAGTTTTCATTCCGCATTCTTTTGCAGCGTCGAGTTCTCTGTTTGCTCCGTCGCCTATAAAAAGAGATTCTTCCGCCAAAGCGTTTGTTCTCTGAAGCGCAATCTTGAAAAACTGCGGGTCTGGTTTTTTCAACCCAATCTCGTATGAGAGAATCAAGTGGTCAAATCTGTCTCTCAAGTGAAGCGGAGCAAGAATAAACGCCGTTGTAGCCGTGGCGTTGCTCAAAAGGGCAAGATTAAATCCCCTCTCCCTTAAAAATGATAGCGCTTCTGTCGCTCCATCGTAAAAAGAAACACAGCGCTGAAGTGTTTCTATGTCGTATATTGCTATTTTTGCAGAAATGTTCCTGTCATTGATACCCATCTTTTTTAGCGCTTCATTCGCCCTCTGGAAAGGGTCTTTCAGTTTTCCAATCAGCGCTTCTTCGCTTGTGCTTTTCCAAGCGGAGATAAAATTATCAGGGTCTATGCCAGTCAGTTCCGCCGCTTCTCTTTTTCCCTTGTAGTAAATTTCTTCGTCAACAAAAACGATAGTGTCAAACAGGTCAAAGAAAAGCCATTTTATTTCTTTCACTAAAAACTCCTTTTCAAAATGAAATCGGGAAGTTTTTCAAGAAGTCTCTTTGCTTTTGAATCTTCAAAAATTTTCAATTCATTCCTTGCTTTTTCCGCATAATCCTTCGCTTTTGAAAGAGCCATTTCAGCAAATCCACCGTTAACGACCCTTTCTGAAAGTTCTTCAAGAGCGCTGTTTTCAAATCTTCTGCCGGCGACGATTGCTTCAAGAAATTCTTTGTCTTGAATCTTTCCATAGTCTCTTAAATAAATCAAAGGAAGAGTCACTTTACCTTCCTTGAGATCCTGTCCAACAGGTTTTCCGAGCGTTTTCTCGTCAGAAAGAAAATCAAGGCAGTCATCAACAATCTGGAAAGCGATGCCTATAAATAGACCGTAATTAAAAAGGGCATCTCTTTCCTCTTTGCTTTTCTTTTGCAAAATGGGTGGAATCACCGTGCAGGTGGCGAAAAGTTTTGCGGTTTTCAGTTTGACTATCTCAATATATTCATCTTCATTTATGTTTAGGTCATAACCTCTGTGGCTTTGAAGAAGTTCTCCTTCAATAAGATTTTTTGAAGTTTCTGCGATTATCGGCTGTATGTCGTTCCATCCAAGATTTACAGCCATCTGCACTGCTGAAATGTAAAGGTAATCTCCCATAAGAACCGCAAGTTCGCTTCCCCATCTTGAATTTAGACTTGCTCTTCCTCTCCTCAAGATCGCCTGATCAACTATATCGTCGTGAACCAGAGTGGCTGTGTGAACAAATTCAACGGTAACTGCGTAATCAATATCTATTTCGCCCTTGAATTCAACAAGTTCTGAAGATAGAAAAAGAAGAGTAGGCCTTAATCTTTTTCCCGGAGAAGAAGCAAGATAGACCCCCATTTCAGCGATAGGTATATAGGGCGACTTGAGTTTTTCTCCTATCAATCTTTCAACTTTCTTGAGTTTTTCGCCAACTATTTCCTGAATCTCGTTCTGAATTGAAATTAAGTCGTATGAGTCTTTAACGATTTGGAACTTTTTCAAAAACAATCTCCTTTAGAGCGCCAATTTGCGCTAAAACCAATTTTACATTATAAAAAGGAAATAAAACAAGCGGATTTGACTTTGCGAATCAATTTTCCCAGCACGAACTCCAACATATTGATTGTAAAAGGTATTTTTCTGGTTCTTGACAAAAAAGAAAAAAAACACTAATGTATTGTATGGAGAGGAGGCAGTATGCACAACAAGAAAAGGGTTGTTCTAATTATAGACGACAATCCCGACCTTCTTGACATTGTAGATGCTATTCTATCCGATTCCGGCTTTATTGTAGCAAAAGCGGCATCCGGAGAAAGCGGAATAGAAATATCAAAAACACTCAAACCGGATCTCATTCTTCTTGACATAAATATGCCAAGAATAGACGGGTTTGAGGTTTTAACCCAACTGAAACAAACTGAAGAGACAAAAAATATTCCTGTCGCAATGTTTTCTGTAAGAAGCGATTTAAGAGATAAAAAATTGAGTTTTCAAAAGGGAGCGATTGATTATATCTCTAAACCTTTTCAATACAATAGGTTAACTGAAAAAGTTGAAAAAATTCTTGAGCGGGCGATTGCCTGATTATAATTAAAAGATAAAAATTGAATACAATATGTGGTGTTTACTTGACAAGCATAGTTTTATGGTGTATATTAAAGCCTTGAATTAACTACGGAGGTGAGATATGAAAAAGATTTGTATTTTGAGTGTGTTTGTGATGTTCCTGAGTTTCGCAGCGTTTGCGCAGGCGGGTAGTGGTTATCTCTCAATTCTTCCGGGCTATCAGTTCAGTTCAGGAGATGTTGATGATTCATTCGTTATGTCCCTTGACGGTGGCTATTTCTTCAATGACAACTGGGGACTTCATCTTGGGCTTATGTACGACGAAGGCAAATTTGATTTTGGCAAAGTGCTTCTTCCAACAGTTCCGCCTACTTGGGAAGAGCTCAAATTCAAAGATTCATTTTATGTTTTTGAAATTGGTCCCGAACTTGCCGGCGAAGTTGGCAAAGGACAGATGTATTGGCAGATCATCAACCTCGGACACACTATGGGTCTTGATGAAAATGAATGGACATACGGAACTGCAGTAGGATACAGATATCCCATCAACGACAAATGGGGATTTAATGTTCAGGGCGCATACCACAGAATTGACGACTACGACACAGATCACTGGGATCTTCGCCTTGGCTTTACTTACAAATTCTAAACAGGGTTAAAACAGGGGATAAAAAGGGGAAGGCAACTTCCCCTTTTTTATTTTTAGAATTCAATATTGTTTTAACCCAAATTTGTCAATAGAATAAATTTCTCTAAGGACTCTCATTAGAGAAAATGGAAGATAATCAACCAAACAATCGGCAGGCAGTTTGCCTTCGGCAACCTGAAACATAATC
>JAAZNT010000186.1 GCA_012798145.1 Thermoanaerobaculaceae bacterium
ACTGCTTTCAAAATAAAGAAATTGGGCAAAGTATTTGGAATGAGAACTTGGGGCGGTGCAATGGGAATTGAAGCGCATCAGGATTTGGTTGACGGAGGAACCGTAACACCTCCTCAGTACGGACTTTACTCTCTTGACAGAAAATGGTTGATTGAGGTAAGAGGAGTTGACCCCGATGTTGAAATCCAAAATATGCCAAAAGATGTGCTTGAAGGCAAAGATGCCCAACTTGAAACGGTTGTAAATTACCTTCTTGAAGAAATAAAGAAAGACCCAAAGGAAATTCCTCCTCCGCCTCCTTATCCAAATAAAGCGAGACCGAGGGGGTCTGACATAAGTTACTACTGAAGAAAAGGGACGGGAAACCGTCCCTTTCTTTTTCTAAAATGAAGAACCCTTGGCTTGAAATAAAAGCAGAAGATTACGAAGGGCATATGGAAAGCCCCGATATTGACCAATTAAAGCCATTAAGAAAAATTTTTTCAACTGCACTAAAAGACTTTTGTCCCAAAAGAATTGCGCTTCTTGGCTGTTCAACAGGCAACGGGCTTGAAGAGATAGATTATAAAAAAATAGAAAAAGTTTACGCCCTCGACATAAATAACGAATATCTTGAAATACTTAAAAAAAGACACTCGAAGAATCTTACAAAAATTGAAACAGTGGTTTGCGACCTCAACTCTCCCAGAATATTTCTTGAAAGAATAGACCTTGTTTACGCTGCTCTTATTTTTGAATATATTGACTTCAAAAAATCGCTTAAAATAATCTCTCAATGGGTTAAGAGCGGCGGAATTCTTATCGCTGTTCTTCAACTTCCCTGCGCAAACATTCCCGAAGTAACCCCTTCCCCCTTCAAATCGCTTGAAAAACTCTCTTCAATAATGAAACTTGTAAAACCCGAATATTTCATTTCTGCTGCTGAAAGCAACAGTTTTTGTTTGATTTCTTCAAAAATCCACTCCCTAAAATCGGGAAAACAATTCTGGGAGGGAAGATTTGAGAAAACAAAATATTAATCCCAGATTTGTCATTAAGAAAATTTTAACAAGAGATTAGAGATTGATTAGGGAAAATGGAAGATAAGTCACTCGTTTGATGTTTTAAAAGAGATTGATGATTTTTAGGCAGGCTGAAAATGGCGAAGCCATTTACTGCAGGTTGCCGAAGGCAAACTGCCTGCCGATTGTTTAATTGGTTATCTTCCATTTTCTCTAATGAAAGCAGTTGAAAAATCTATTTTATTGACAAATTTGGGATAATTCAAAAAGTTAAAATCTGGAATTTTTTAGATCAATACACAACCGCTTTGATCTGATTTTTGCCATTTTTCTTCACAGAATACATAAGGTCGTCTGCGGTTTTGATGATATCAACCGGTTTGTCAGAAACAAGAAAATTTTCAAAAACAACCATCCCGAAACTGAATGTTATAGGAATGGCTTTCTCTTTTGCGTAGGCGGTAAGAATTTCCTTTAACCTTTTTAGTGCTTCTTCTGCTTGCTTGCTGGATGTTTCAACAAAAATAAAGCCGAATTCGTCTCCGCCCATCCTTGCTGCAATATCTGTGGAACGGAAGTTATCAGAAATTTTTGAAGCCAGATTCTTTAATGTTTCATCCCCGAAAGGATGACCTGATGTGTCGTTAACTTGCTTGAAATTATCAACATCCAAATAGACTACTGCAAAGGGGTGTTTGAATCTTTTAAATTTCTCTATTTCATTTTTAATATGTTCAACAAAACTTCTTGAATTCTTTAATCCTGTGAGGGGATCAATTCTTGAAAGTTCCTTTTCTTTTTTAAGCAATATTTTTGTAGTATAGAGAAAATAGGCGGCAAGGAGGAAAATAATTAACCTCATTGACAAATTCCAGATGACAATGAAGTTGTTTTTATAAATATGTCCAGAAAAATGGTCTGAAGCGAGCCAAACGAAACCCGCCAAAATGGAAGCGATATATCCTTGGGTTTTTCCAAGATGCCAACTGCAGAAAAAAACAGGAAAAATATAAAAAAGCGTGAAACAAACATCATATCCCGTAAGATAATCAAGATATCCAATGACAAAAATAGAAAGAAGCGCAAACAAGAATTTCAAAATGCTTGTATATTTTCCTTTGGTTACTTCCACCTTTTTTCAAACTCCTTTTAGCAAAATTGGCATCAATATAATATAACAGAAAAATGGAGTAAAAATTCGTTTCTTGCAGAAGAAGGGATTGGGAGGATGTTGGTTCAAATCCCGATTGTACTTTTGATTGGCTCCCCGGGAGAATTCGGCTTGCGAAGCAAACGAAAACCACTAACCCTCCCTCTCGCAGAAGGAGGGATTGGGAGGATGTTGGTTCAAATCCCGATTGTACTTTTGATTGGCTCCCCGGGAGGGATTTGAACCCCCGACCTAGTGATTAACAGTCACCCGCTCTGACCAACTGAGCTACCGGGGAGCAGAGAGAACAATTATTTTACCAGAAACTTTTTTGAAGTGCAAATTCTTTGCAAAACAAAGTCCTTTGTTGTAAAATAATAGTTTTAGGAGGAAAAGGTGAGTAAAGATTACAAAGATACCTTGAACCTTCCCAAAACAATTTTTCCGATGAAGGCAAATCTTGTTCAAAGGGAGCCGCAAATTCTTGAAAAATGGGAAAAAGAAAAACTGTATGAAAAAATATTAAAAGCAAGAGAAAATGCTCCTGTTTTTTCTTTTCACGACGGTCCTCCCTACGCTAACGGGCATATTCATTTGGGGCACGCTCTCAATAAAATTTTGAAAGACATACTTGTTCGCTCCCGCCTCTTTTTCGGGAAAAAAGTTTATTTTAAGCCGGGATGGGATTGCCACGGGCTTCCTATTGAACTTGCCGTAGAAAAAGAGCATGGGAAAAAAGTTTACGAACTCAATATACATGAATTCAGAAAGCTTTGCCGAGAATACGCAGAAAAGTACATCAACATACAGAGGGAAGAATTCAAGAGACTCGGGCTTTTGGGCGATTGGGAAAACCCTTATAAAACAATGGATTATGCTTATGAGGCAGATATAGCAAGATGTTTTATCAAATGTTTTGAAAAGGGCTATGTTTATAAAGGATTGAAGCCGGTTCAGTGGTGCATTCACTGCCAAACTGCTCTTGCAGAAGCGGAAGTAGAATACGAAGACCACGCTTCTCCTTCAATTTATGTGGCGTTTCCTTTTCTCACTGAAGAGGAGAACAAATGGCCGGAAGTTCTAAAGGGATATGACGCTTACGCTGTCATCTGGACCACAACCCCTTGGACGCTTCCAGCAAACCTTGCTATTGCCTTCCACCCCGATTTTAACTATGTCGCACTTCTTGCAAAAGACAAGGTTTATGTTGTTTCTGAAGAGTTGAGGGAACTTTTTGAAAAAGACACAAAAATCAGCGGAAAAATAATCGGGACTCTAAAGGGGAAAGAGCTTGAACATCTCCATTTCAGCCATCCTTTTTATGATAGAAAATCGCTCGGAATTGTTGCGAGTTATGTTACAAACGAACAGGGGACAGGGTGTGTCCACACTGCACCGGGACACGGGCTTGAAGATTTTATAAGCGGACTAAAATATGGGCTTGAAATTTTATGCCCTGTTGACGGAAAAGGAAATTTTGAAAAAGAATTGCCTCTTTTCGGCGGAATGAATGTTTTTGAGGCGAATCCCAAAGTCATTGAACTTCTTAAAACAAAGAAAGCTCTTTTAAGCGCTTCCACCGTTCACCATTCCTATCCTCACTGCTGGAGGTGCAAGAATCCATTAATTTTCAGGGCGACAAAGCAGTGGTTCATCTCCCTTGAACACAACGATTTAAGAAAAGAGAGTTTGAAAGCGATTGAAAATGTTGAATGGATACCTTCTTGGGGAAGGAATAGAATCTATTCAATGGTGGAAAACCGACCCGATTGGTGCATTTCAAGGCAGAGAAGGTGGGGAGTCGCAATAAACATCCTCTCCTGCGCGAATTGCGGAACTTTTGTAAATGACAAAACTTTCTTTGAAAATGTTGTGAACGAAATAGAAAAGAGAGGGGCGGGAGTGTGGATGGAAGGAGATGCAACAAGATTCCTTCCCGAAGGTTTTTCCTGCCCAAAATGCGGTGGTAAAGATTTTGTAAAAGAAGAAGACATACTTGATGTCTGGTTTGATTCGGGAGTAAGCCACAAGGCGATTTTAGGCAAAACAGAAAATCTTCCCTGGCCATCCGAAGTTTATCTTGAGGGTTCTGACCAGCACAGGGGCTGGTTCCACACTTCTTTATTGACTTCAATAATTCTTGAAGGAAAAGCGCCTTATAAAACAGTAATCACTCACGGATTTACACTCGATGCGCAAGGGAGAAAAATGGCAAAATCAGAAGGAAATGTCATCCCTCCTTCTGAAATCATCAAGAAATATGGCGCTGAAATTTTGCGCCTTTGGGTTTCAATGGTTGATTACAGAGATGATGTGCGCCTTTCGTATGACCTTCTCAACCAAAACGCCGAAAGTTATATGAAAATCAGGAATACAATAAGGTATCTCCTTGGAAACCTTTATGACTTTGATCCCGAAAAAGACAGCGTCAAATATGAAAATATGGTTGAAATTGACAGGTTTATCCTCAATCTTTTCAACAGGTTAATTCCAAAAGTTACAAAGGCTTATGAAGATTACTCTTTCCACATTATTCACAGGGAACTTCTCCATTTCTGCACGGTAACGCTTTCCGCTTTTTATCTTGACATATTGAAAGACCGACTCTATTGCTGCGGGAAAAAGAGCATTGAAAGATTGAGCGCGCAGACAGCCCTCCACACCATCCTTATCGGAATGTTGAAACTTCTCGCCCCGATTCTTCCTTTTACAGCAGAAGAGGCGTGGAAATGCCTTTATGGAGAGGAAAAAGAAACTATCCATATTGAAACATTCCCGGAGAAATTTATTGAAGAGGACACCAAACTCATCGCAAAATGGGAAAAATTGTGGAGCATAAGGGATGTTGTCAACAAGTCTCTTGAAGAATCAAGACAGGAGGGCGAAATTGGAAAGAGTCTTGAAGCGAAAGTCATAATTCAGGAAAACGGAGAGAATTATGACCTTCTTAGTGAAAACTTAAAAATTCTTCCCGAAATTTTCATAGTATCTCAGGTTGAACTTTTGAAGGGAGAGCAATTGGTAAAAGTCATCCCTCTTAAAACAGACAAATGTATGAGATGCTGGAACATCCCCGTTGAGACAATTGATTTCGAGGAAGAGAAACTTTGCCTAAGGTGCTTTGAAGTGGTTTCAAAATTGTGATGAATCGCTGGTTTTTTCTTCTTCTGTCGCTTGTTGTTTTTATCGCCGACCAAGTGTCAAAATTTTTGTTGAAGAGAAATCTGCCCTTTGGTGAAGAGAAAGAGATTCTGCCTTTTTTTACAATTGTTCACTGGCAGAACAGAGGCGGTCTGTGGGGTTTTATGGGAAACGCTTCTGAAATTGTCTCTTTTATTTTGTTTTTGATTTTACCATTTATAGGTATCGCCTTTTTAATATATCTTTTTCTTCACAGCAAAAACAAAATTGACCTTTTTCTTATTTCTGTGATGATTG
>JAAZNT010000010.1 GCA_012798145.1 Thermoanaerobaculaceae bacterium
AAATAACTTCTCCCTCTTCAGTATATTTTGCTGCGTTTGCCAAAAAATTTATCAGAATTCTTTTTACCATTTCCGAATCGCTTTCAATCTCATCGGGAAGTTTTTTTCCGTTTACAACTTTAAACTTTACTTCCTTTCCCAAAAAGAGAGGAGAGGCAAGTTCTTTTACTTCATCAAGCAGGTCGCTTAAAGAAAATCTTTCAATTGAAGGTTCAAAGAATCCTTCTTTAAACCTTGACATATCAAGATAATTGTCTATCATAGCCATAATCTGAAATGTCTGCTTTTTCATTTTTCTAACAAAGGGACAAATCTTCTTCATCGCTCCTTTTTTTTCTTTTCGGCACTCCATCAAAATGTAATCTATGCTCAGCCCTATGTTAGAAAGAGGCGACTTTAATTCATGAGCCATTATGTTGAGAAATTCCTTTTTTTGCTTTGGAGAATCGCTTTTTTCAACAGACTTGTATGGATAGATGGAGCACAATGCAAACCCGTTCTTTTTTTCTTTTGAACAAAGAGGCGTTATGTGAAGAATATACCGTTCGCTTCCCTTTTTCAAAATAATTGTCCTTATAGAATTCTTTATTGAATGAATCAATCCCTGTTTAAGTTTTCCCGATTTTGAAACAACGAGGTCTTTTATTTTTGCATCAAGTTTTTCAAATGCTCTGCTTTTCTCAATAACCTTGAAATTGGAATCAAAGTAGAACATCGGGTCGCTACATAAATTGACAATTTTCAAAACTGCCTCTTCAATTTCTCCCCTTCTCTCTTCCGTCGCTTTCATAGAAAGCCTCCTGCATAAACCTTATGTTAATATTATGCCAGAAACTTTTATTTTTTTTCAATACCCCCCTGAAAAAGTTACGGCAGTTCACTTTAAAAACTCGCTTAAATATTCATCTGAGAATTGTCCTTTATAAATAAATGACGCCTCGCCCAAAAGGAGACAATCCAATAATTGCCCCTTCTCTTTTGGAAAATCAACTTCCAAAATCTTTCCCGATCTCGCTTTAAAAGAAAATGGGGGCTTTTTGCCAAAAACTTTTTTCAACAGAAAGCCCGCAGCTACTGCGGCGGAGCCACAAGCGAGCGTTTCTCCTTCAACTCCCCTTTCATAAGTTCTATATTGGTGGAAGTTGGAATCCTCAAATTTGAGAAAGGTTATATTTGCTCCGCCTTCAGGAAGCTGAGCGTTGGAGCGAAGCTGAGATCCAAGAGTCGATACGGGCGCTTTATCGATGTCGTTGACAAAGAGTATAAACTGAGGAACTCCTGCTACAACATAGTATCCCTTAATTACTTTTCCAGAAACTGAAACTTCTTTCAAAAGCGGATTTTGAAAAGCCATCTGAAATCTTAAGGAGACATTTTTGTCTTGCAAAACTTCAGCATCAACAACCCCCACCTTTGTTTCAATAGTCATCTTTTTTCCGGCAATCACCTTTAAGAAAGCAAATCTTGCGGCGCAGCGCAACCCGTTTCCGCAAAAATCCGCCTCGCTCCCGTCGCTGTTCATAATTCTTGTCTTTATTCTTGCTTTTTTGGAATTTTCAATGAGAATCATTCCATCTGCGCCAACGCCGGTTCCCCTTTTTGATGAGAAAACGCACAACTTTTGAATGTCATACTTCTCCCATAATTGTGTTCGGTTGTCGACAACAATGAAATCGTTTCCTGCTCCGGAAAGTTTAAAAAACTCAGCCATTTTTTTCAAAAACTCTTGCAATTTTTTGTGGCGGCGGGCTGTTAAATGAGGGTTTTTTTGGATAGGGGTCGCCCTTTTTGCCACAGGAAATAAGGAGAATTGTCAGAATGAAAAACGCAACATAAACCTTCTTCATTTTTCCATCCATATAGATTATACCTATTTTACCAATTCAACTTCCACACTTGTAGTTTCACAGTTGTCTATTTCCTTAAGAAAGTTTGCAAATTGAGGATACTCTTCTTTTGTAACCTGCTGTTCATAAATGTAAAGAAATCTTTTTATGAAAATCTCTCCTTTTTTTGGTTTTACTTCTAAGAAGTATTTGCCAAATTTGGATTCGATTTTCTTTTTCTTTTTTTCAAAAGAAGAGATTTTCCCCGACGGCAGAACAATTTGAAATTCCTGATTTAAAATTATGGGCTGTGAAACGCTGAGAGGCAGTTCTCTTTTTGTTAGTTTGGCAAGAAATTTAGAGAGTTCAACCCTCTCATAAATGTTGTCAATTCTCAAACCTTTGTCTGTTTTTGTTCCAAAGGAAGAGACATAAATTTCTGTGCTTAATCCAAGGTTCTTTTGGATATCGTCAATATTTTGAAACTCGTAATCTCCTATTTCAGCGTTGCCGAATTGCTTTGAAAACGCCATCTGGAGAACTTCCTTCCATCTATCTTTTTCTACTCTCTTCAAAATGCTTCTTAAATCACTGCTCTGGTCGGGGTCAAGGATCTGATTCAAGTTGACTTTAAGGTTCCCATCTCTGTCAATAACTCTTTTCTCTTTCTGAAGGCAATTGAGGTAGGGGGAATAATCTTCTGGAAGTTTTTTGGCGACAAATTTATCTTCTTTCAAAGAAATGTATCTTGAGCCCTGCAGATAAGACGGCAGAATTCTCACATTTCTGTAAGCATCTTCAAGATAAATGAAATAGGGATTTTTTGAGTTTATTTTAATTAATGGAACCGTAAACCTTCCTTGAGTTGGAAGTGGATTATTGTCATATTTAAGAGAATTGGTTTCGGCTACGACGAATTCAAAATCAATTTGGGCCGATTTCAAAAGAGCAAGGGCGAGCTGAAGGCGGTTTCCCTGCCCTGAAAGCAGCGTCTCTGTCGGATCAGACCATCTTTCTCCCTCTCCCTCAATTTCATCAAAAACAAAGTTGACGATCGCATTTACTTTATCCTCTTCTGATCTCAACCCCTCTGTAAGCGCTTTCGCTTTCTTTTCAATTTCAACACCAACTGCGAACGACCCCACAAACTGATTTTTAAGATAATTGTAGTAGTCGTCCCAAGTGATGTTTCCTGTGATGTCAACAAGCGGAAGATAGTAATTTTTGAAAGGAGCCGATGGCTCGTAAGCAATCCTCGGCATCGCGTTATAATCATATTTTCTTATCAAAAGTCCATCATCTTCATAAACTTTTGGCTTATCTGGAAGATTCTGCTCGTAGAAATCCATCTTGAAATCTTTTGGATATTTAACAGTCCAACTTGTGTGAAAAAACGGCTTTTCAATATCTTGAAACAAAAAGACATAAGGCGTGTAATAACTTCCTTTTTTAATATTGTTTGGAGGAGAAAGGTTGAAATATTCATATTCAATAATGTCTCCAACTTCAAGCCCCGTCATTCCAATAGTTCTCTTTGAAGAAACATATTCCGGCTCTATAATTCTTCCATCCTGCTTTATTGTTCTCAGCAAGACAAGATAGTCAGCATGAAACTGAACTTCACCTTCTCTTTCAACCCCATCTTTATCGTGAATTTTAACTATGCCGTGATATCTTTCAATTGTGCTGCCGTCTTTCTGTATCAAACTTATCTGGTGGTCAAGGACATAGGAAGATGATGCGCCGTCGGCTTTCCCGTCATAATTTTTCATAGCCTCTTGGTAAGATATTCTTTCTTCCTCAAAAGGAAGTTTCCCTGTCATCAGCCATTTTGCATAATCATAGTCAAAATATTTGGGGCTTTTCTCTTTTATTTTTTCAAAAATTTCAAGCGCTTCTTCTTTCTTTTCCAATCTAAAAAGTATCTTCGCTTTTAAAACCTGAAACTGCTCTGAATTTGGATTTGCCTCTAAGAGAATTTGCGTTGTTTTTAACGCTTCTTCATACTTTCCTAACTTCAAAAGATGATAAACCAGATTCTTTTCAAAGAAGAAGTCAAAATCCCCATATACTTCCTTCTCTTTCAGAAGATAATCAATCGCTTTCCCATATTCGCCTTTTTCTGAATAATATTTTTCGTATTCTGAATAAACATTTCTTCTTTTGGAAATTTTATCAAGGTATTGAAGGCTTTTTTCAAAATCGCCTCTGTTTTTGTAGAAGTTAAATATTTCCTCTTCAACCATCGAATTCCCGGGAAAAATCTCCTCTGCTTTGAGTAAAACATCTTTTGCTTCAGAGATGAAATCTACCGCTTCCAACTCCTGAGCAAGTTGAACAAACCATCTCGGGTCATTTGAAAATTTTTCGCAAATAGACCTCAATTCTGAAAGAACTTCCTCTTTTTGAGTTGATGATGATTTAAGGAGTGTGTTGTAAAAAAGCGCTTCAGGGCAATTCGGGTTTTCTTTTAGAATTGATTCAACGGTTTTTTCCCCTTTTGAAACCGCATATAATTGCGGAAGATCGTAAGACTTTTCAATTATGAGATTGGTGTAGAGGATTTTAAGCAGAATATTTTCAGAGTGTTCTTCTAAAAGTTTTTCAAAATCCAATCTTGATGAAGGATAATCTCCTAAGGAGGCTTTATATAAAGCCAAAACAATGTTATTTAAAAAAGAATCTTCTGTCTGCCTTGAAAAGACATTCTTTCTCTCAATTTCTGTTATTTTTTGATCTTCATTTGCTTCCTTAATTTGATCTAAATATTTAAATCCGTTTTGATTATTCCCTTTTTCCCAAAGAGTCATTGTAAGCCCATCGCCGCTGTTGACTGAATAATAAAGGATATCAATGAGATGGCATCCCTTTTTCGCTTTAAAATTTATTACATCTTTTGGGGGAAGAATATTATCAAAACAGTTCTTGATAAAAGTGAGTTTGCCATCAATATAAATCTTAAAGGGGGAATTGGTGATGATAGCCATTTCAATCTCTTCGTTTTCCGCAACTTCAAAAGGAATAGACTTTAACGCCAAAAAATCTGATGTGGTGTTGACCATTGAAGAGGGAATGTGAAGCATAAATCCGTCTCTTTGCGAATATGCCATATTTGAATGGTTTACAGCGCTATAATCAGAATTTAGAAAAGAGAGTCTTGCGTTTTCTTCGGTCAAGATGGAATAGAAAAATCCTTGGGGAATGCCCGCTTTGTCAAGAATTTCATCAGCCGAAGCTTTGTCTCCCTTTCTTGAATACTCTATAAAAAGAATATTTGAAATAGCAGTCCTAAGCAGGGGATCTATGAAATTATCCTTTTTCTTCTTCAACATTTCGGTTGAAATTTTTTCAGTAAATCCGTTGTATGCAAATTCGTTCATAATAATATCAACAAGAATTGTTGAAACTGTTTCATCTTCGCACTTCTCAAAGCCTTCAAGAGCGGCAAAGATCGCCTTTTCCCTTTCTCCTTGCGCTTTCAAAAGGTAATAAAGAAAAACATAGTCTATGGAATCAAGCTCGCCCTTTTCCTTTCCTTCAAGCGTGATTTTAATTGAGTCTTCAATTGAAGGGTTTTCTGCAATCTTTTCAAAATAGTTTAAAGCGCTTGCTTGCGCAGATGTGGAAAAAAGAAAAAGAAGAAAAAGAACTATTGCAATTATATTTTTTTTCACCACTTTATCTGTATCCTTTCTGAAGTCATTTTGTCAACTTCGCCGAGGAATGACTTGAATTCCCTGTAATCATCAACTTCAACTCTGGTCAACTTTAAGGAAACCTCGGAGACAACATTTACCAAATTGTTTTCCCTTTTCACTATTCTTTTGAATGTTCCAAATTTGCTGACAATCTCTTTTTCTTCCGGAACACTAACGCTCGCTCCCTGTTGAATTTTGTATGTAATATCATAAACCTGCTTTAAGGCATAAGGAATTTCTATTGCGAATTTCCTCTCGCTCAGGGCGCAATATGTGCTTGAAAGGGAAGTATTGCCCAGCCACAAACTTCCGCTGTAAGTTGAATTTCCTATAATTTTCAAAACCCCGTTCATTTTCCCTTTAAAAGTAATATTGATATCTTTATTTGTATCGGTGATGTCAGAAAAACCGGCTTCTTCGACTTTTGATGCGGGATAGTTTCTTGACAACTGCTTTTCAAGGGTTTCTTTTCTCTTATCCGGGTTCTGAAAATCAGCCCTGATCATTGACGCTTCAACACCTTTGATAAAGTAACTTCCCTCCACCTCAACTTGAGGATCTCCTTTTTTCAAATCAAAATTGTATTTTGCATAAAACACATTTTCCTCTGAAGAATTTAAGGGAATAGTTTTAACCTCCGCCTTTCCATCAGAACTGACTACAAGAGCGTCAACCCCTTGATCAAGGTAAGGTATTTCTTTTATTCCAGAAAATTCCGCAGTTGCGTCCAAAAACAGATCAAGTTCCGGGATGTAGGCAATAGCGTGATTGAATGATGATAGCGAGGCAGGATTTTTTTCTATCCTGCCAAGATTTCTGGTTCTTAAAAGAGCCATATCAGCGTCCACATTGACTTCCTTCAACATCGCACACAACAAAAGCGCCTTATCCTTGCAATCTCCAAATCTGCTTTCAAAAACCTGACTTGCTTTATACGGCTTGTATCCGTGAACGCCAAATTCAAGCCCTACATACCTCGTATTGGAAAGAACCCACTTTTGAATCTCTATAACTTTGTCAATGGTCGCAGTTTTCCCTTGAGCAATCTGGTGAACAAGTTTCTTTGCTGTTTCTGATAACTCCCATTGGTCTTTAATGAAAGAAGAATACCATTTCCCGAGGTCTTCCCAAGAATTGAATGTTGATATGTGGAGATAGGGCGATATTTCACTGAAACCCGGAGCATACGCTTCATTTTTCAACTGCGGAATATCTTTTTTGCTCCACTGGTAGATTGAATACCCTGCAGTTTTTACAACTATCGGCTCTATATCCAATCCAACATCATTGTATGTTATCTTTAAATTTTCTGGAACCTTCAATGTATAAATTTTATTCAAAACGGGATAAATATTCTGAAATGGGACAAAATCTCCAAAGTAATTGCCGTAAGCGTTCGCTTCGCTTTTGTCTGTTATTAAATATTCAATAAAAACGGTGTCTCCTTTTTTCAATCCTGAAAAAGTGAGCACAAGCTGGCGGTTTCTGTAATACAACTGGTATTGCGGATCAGAGAGGAATGATGTTGTGTAAGAGTCAGCCCTTAAAGTAGAGCCGTCTTCTCTTTTAGCGGATGCCTCAATAACCCTGACTTCCTGCCAATCGGGGTCGTAGGTTATTGGAAAACCTGACATAATCTGCGCTCCGTAAGGGCTCTGGATCTTTGCTGCAAACTGGCAGTAGCGTGAGGATAACCCCGATTTTTCAACAAGGACAAAGGTGTTGTCAAGAAGTATTTGCAAGGATTGGTCTTTGTATTCGTCTTTTCCTTTGGAGATTTCGCTCTCCTGAATTTTATACGAAGAATAGAATAAATCTTCTTCTGGTTTGAGATATGAAAGCCTTCTTTTTAAATTGTCATTTTGAGGATTTAAAAGAAGTGATTTTTCAAACTCTTTCAGCGCTTCGTCGTTTCTTCCACATTGAAGAAGTGCTTCGCCCAGCATCTCCCTTCCCTTAGCCCAGTCGGGAGCATATTTCAGATAATCAGAGAGTATTTTCTCTACATCATCGCAAATGCCCAATTTAATTTCGTAAGAACAAAGCTCCTTTATCAGATCGCGGTCATATTGAAATTCATTCAGATAATTTTTGATTACACCAATCGCCTCTTCCTTTCTGCCGCTTTCAGAATAAAGATAAAAAAGTTTATAAACAATGAATCTATCCGAGCGTATTTTCTGATACTCTTTGAAAATTTTTTCTTTTTCTTCAAATCCCCTCTCATCCCAAAGATAGAACATCACCCTGAGAACATTTGCATTTCCCCTGTTGAGATTGTAAATCTCCTCTATCTCTTTTTCAGCCAAATTGCCAAGTATTGAAGAGAGACTGTAAAAATAGTATTTCTCAGAGTTCAAAATAGGATCGTTCGGCTTTATTTCAAGCGCCTTGTTTATATACTCAACTGCTTTTAAGGACATTGACCTGTTGAAATAGTAAGAATAAAGTTCAAAAAGCGATTCAACTTTGTAATCTTTATCCTGAACCGCTTTTTCGTAATAATCACGCCTCCTGTTGAAATCGTCTTCACATTTTGCTGCAAAATAATTTACATAAAAAAGA
>JAAZNT010000187.1 GCA_012798145.1 Thermoanaerobaculaceae bacterium
GCTACCAGTCGCCCGAAGGTTGCTACCAGTCGCCCGAAGGCTGCTACCAGCCGCCCAAAGGTTGCTACCAGTCGCCCGAAGGTTGCTACCAGTCGCCCGAAGGCTGCTACCAGCCTCCCGAAGGCTGCTACCAGCCGCCCTGAGGTTGCTACTTTGGTAGCAATCAAAAAGTGTTTCGTAGCAGAAACAAAGCGGTCAGTAGCAACGATAAAGTTCCTCGTAGCAGAGGCAGAGCGGCTCGTAGCAAAGGCAGGGAATCGCGAAGCAATACTGAAACCATTTGAAGCAAACGAAAAGTTTTATCCAAAAATCTTCCGTTGGGCAGATAAATTAAGAATTGTTTAACCCAGATTTGTCATTAAAGACACTTTAACAAGTGATTAGAGATTGATTAGAGAAAATGGAAGATAAGTGCACATAGGCGCTGGGGGGTGAGATGCAAGGAAGACGAGGGGGTGGAAACGGAGGCGACCTTTTGGTCGTTGAGTATTCCATCCCCCGAAGTCTGACGTCGCAGATTACCCCCCACCGCCGGTGCACTCGTTTGATGATTTAAAAGAGATTGATGAGATTTAGGCAGGCGGGAAATGGCGAAGCCACTTCCCGAAACATAAGAAAAAAGATTCTGCAAAATGAAATTTTGCGAGAAGATTTTTGATTATGTTTCAGGTTGCCGAAGGCAAACTGCCTGCCGATTGTATGGTTTATTATCTTCCATTTTCTCTAATGAAAGTCTTATTCTATTGATCAATTTAGGTTTAATTTAATTCCTTAAACTCTTTTTCAAGAAGAGAGACGGGTTTGGGGTTGTGAAAAACAAAGCCCGATTCTTTTCCCTTTTCAACAAAATCTATTGTGACTTCCTGAAGGTAAAGGTAAGATGAGGGATCTATGAAGATTTTGACTCCGTTTGATTCAAATATTAGATCGCTTTCGGAGGGTTTGTTGTTAAAGGAAAGTGTGTATTCAAAGCCGTTGAGCCCTCCGCCAACTATTGCGACCCTTAATCCGTAGCCCAATAGCCCTTCATTTTTCATCTTCTCTATTATTTTTTTTGCGGCGCTCTTTGTAATTCTAACCATCTGCATCTCTCCAAAAGTTCAGACATTTTTCTTAAACAACCAAATTTTATTTTTATTGCTTTTGGTTTTTATTGTTTTAAAGACAGAAATATTTTTTTCTTTGATAAAACTTATGAAAAATGATATATTACACTCTATTTTGGTTCTTTTGGAACCTCAGGGAGCAAATGGCTACAACGACACTTCTTGTTCTTGCAGTAATTTTTTTGACACTTGTGTATGATATGACCAACGGCTGGAACGATGCGGCAAATTCCATAGCCACAGTTGTTTCAACAAAAGTTTTAAGGCCTTATCAAGCGGTTGCAATGGGAGCGACGCTTGATTTTATAGGCGCTCTTGTCAGTTCGGAGGTTGCAAGGACGGTTGGAAAAGATATTGCCGCTCCCCACACTTTAACTGTTGTCACTTTTCTTGCAGCAGTTATTATCGCTCCTATTTGGATTACTTTGTGCACATATCAGGGGCTTCCGATAAGTTGTTCGCACTCTCTTCTGGGAGGATTGGTAGGAGCGGTTCTTGCAACTTCGGGGGTCAAAGGGCTCAAAATGGAGGGAATAAAAAAGATCGCCTTTGGAGTCTTTATTTCCCCCATTCTTGGATTTATTCTTGGCTTTATTGTTGTTGCAATTATTTACTGGTTTTTTAAAAGACTCTCTCTTGCGAAGGTGAACAAAATTTTTGGCAAACTTCAGCTTGTTTCTGCGGCGGCGATGGCTTTTAGCCACGGAACGGGAGACGCGCAAAAGGGAATGGGGATCATAACGGGAACACTTCTTACAGCGGGATGGATATCTCTTGATGCTGAGGGACAAATGCACATACCTTTGTGGGTGAGAATTCTTTGCGCTCTAACCATCGCGATGGGAACGGCGGTAGGCGGGTGGAGGGTTGTAAAAACTCTGGGCTCCAAACTCGCCCATTTGAAACCCTATCAGGGTTTTGCCGCAGAAACCGCCGCATCAATAACAATCCTTATGAACACCTTGTCGGGAGTTCCTTTAAGCACAACACATTCAATAACAGGAGCAGTTATGGGGGTTGGCTCAAGTCAGGGAATAAGAATTGTAAAGTGGGGAATAGGCGGGAAAATAGTGTTTGCGTGGTTTGTAACATTTCCTGTCTGCATCGGTGGCGGTTATTTAATTTATAAGTTGCTTGACATAATCTTTTAGAATTTGAATTTGATCGTTGAAAAAATTGTTTTTGATGATTTGATATTGGCAGAGCAATTGATTTAAAGGAGCGTAAAATGGAGATAAAAATTTCTTTTTCCAAAGAGCAGTTTGAAAAGGCAGTGAAACTTGTTTACATTGGAAATTTGGTTGTCAACGGCATGAGAGAAGGGGACGATGACAATCCAAGATTTGAAGAATATGACGAAATTGAAAACATCTTTTTGAAAACTGCGCATGAAAACGGGTTCAAACATTTTGTAGAAAAAGATGAAGATGAAGATGAATATTACCCTTCTGAAGAACTGGAATTTGACAAAGAAATAGATCTTTTGATGGATGATTATGTTGAAGATTGCTTTTGGGAAGAACTCGCATTGCGGCTTGCTTCAAGAGATGTTGCAGAAAAAGTGGTGGCTAATAACGACCTTTCTTTCCCTTCGGAGAAGGATTTTAAGCTTCTTGAAAAAATTATCGATGAATATAATGAAGAGTTTGAAGACAACGGCATAGACAACTTGAGGATTGTAAAGAAACCTGAATAGTTTTCTAAAATACTTGTCGGGGTGAGGTTTCCGCTAAAAAACGCTGTCACTGCGAGATTGTCTTCGAAGCTTTGACAAGCGAAGCAGTCTTCTCTTAAGGTAACCCCTCCTTTGTCCTCCCCTGAAATGGGAGGAAATATTCCCCCCTCGCCTTTCAGGAGAGGGCGGGGTGAGGTTTCCTTTTAAAAACACAGTCACCCCATGACTTCGCCAAGCAGCCTGAATCACAACCTTTCCCGCAAAAAGTACTATTTCAATTTATTTTTCCCTAAACCCTATACGCTTTTTTTGCAAGCGAAGCGGTTTTTTCTGTCAAGCCAAGATAGAAATGTCCGCTTATTACCAATTTAGAAATGTCCCTTTTGGGGTAAATTTTTTTGGTGTTAGTAGGCGATATGGGAATATGGAAAACTTTGGAAAAAGTTTTCCAAAGGCGTATGGGAAAGCCGAAGGCTTTTCCA
>JAAZNT010000188.1 GCA_012798145.1 Thermoanaerobaculaceae bacterium
ATCTCATCTTTTGCTTGATACTCAATCCTATGGTCAAGGTTGCCTTTGGATACTTCTGCCGTTCCTTCAAGCAGAAGTTGAAGCGGTTTGTTTATTTCTCTCGTTAATCTTGTTCCTATCCAAACAGCGGCAAAAATTACCGCCAAAGTGAGAGCAAGAAAAGAGGAGATCATACTAATTTTGAAAACTTTTCTTTCTGATTTAGCCTGAAGATACAGTTTCTGGTTTTCCGAGATAAACCTTGCTTCTTTCAAAAGATTTTCTGGAAGCAGATAACCTATCAGCACAGCCCTGTCTTTGTTTATTTTAGCGCTTGAAAAGACATAACTTTTTTGTCCTAAAATTATGTACCCTTTCAATCCCGTTTCTGAAAATATTTTGTCAATTTTGAATTTGTCCAAGGTTATTGAATTTTGTGGCTTGGAAAAAAGAATATTTCCAGTTGAATCAATAAGACAGACAGCGTCAAAATCTTCAGAACCAGATATGTGATTAAGGAATGAATTTTGAATGTTTTCTGGAATATTCTTCATCTGATTTGCTATTCCTGATGCTCTCTTGAAAGAATTTTCCAGCAAAATATCAAGCGATGCGTCAACGAGTCTCTGCCCCGCTTCATTAATTGTGTGGACAGGAAGACGGAACCAGCTCTCAACTGCAGATTCAACCATAATTATTGCGCCAATAAGAAGAAGAATGGAGGGTATCAGTCCAAGGGTGACAAAAGCGGTCAATAGGCGTGTTCTTATTCTTGCTCCCTCTTTTTCTCTTCTCCATTCGAGGTATCCTTTGACCAACTGTCTTAAAAGAATATAGAGCAATACCAAAAGAAGAAAAAAATTGAAAATTGCAAGAACAACCAAAGGAGCGGTCAGGGAGTCAGACCAACTTTTGTAGAAAAAATATCCGCCTATGAAAACAGCAAGTGAAACTGTTGCGAAAAGAAAATTATAAAAACCCTTTCTCTTTTTTTTTAAGGTGTTTTTATGTTCTTCTCTTTCCATCCCGTATCCACATCATTAGGAAAAAGCAGAAGAAAGAATTCTTTGAATAAAGTTGCCTTTGCCCTTAAATAGTAAACATTTTCTCCCGGTGACAGATCGGCTGTTGAACCGAGATCTACTGAACCAACTGTAGAAAGTTCCGAAATAACTTCGTCTATTGAGGTGAGACTTTTTTTGTCGCTTAATTCCTTATCTTTAAAAATTTTGATTTCGTATTGGCGCGTCAAATTGTCGTATTGAACGCTTTTTTCTATAACAATTCTTAAAATTGTTTTGTCGACCCACAATAATTTCTTTTTTGCAAGTTCTATTTCGTATTTGAATGTGACTTCTTTTGTTGAATTTATCGCTTCAACCATGTCCTGATTTAAAAATCCTTCTTTTAGAGAGAAACTGACAAAGATATGCTGTCTTTCAAAAGAATAGGAAATATCTTCAATCTCTGGGCTTTTAGAGAGAACCGAAACAGATGCAAAAAGAATAATAAATGCCGCGAAAAGTTTTCTCATAGCATATTTGCTGCCGCTTCAGCAAGATGCGACCTTTCGCCTTTTGTCAAAGTGATATGACCAGCTATGGGCAAATCCTTGAATTTTTCAGCCACATATGTTAATCCATTTGATGAAGCGTCAACATAAGGGTTGTCAATTTGATATGGGTCTCCAGTTAAAACCACTTTTGTTTTTTCACCCGCTCTTGTCAAAATAGTTTTGACTTCGTGAGGAGTCAGGTTTTGCGCCTCATCAACAAT
>JAAZNT010000189.1 GCA_012798145.1 Thermoanaerobaculaceae bacterium
AAAAGCACCTGAAAGCCCTCCAACCGCTGATGTCGCCATAGAACCGCCTTTTTTGACTGCGTCGGTTAAAAGCGCAAGAGCGGCGGTTGTTCCGACTCCTCCGGGAGTTTCAATACCCATCGCCATCAGGACTTCTCCCACAGAATCACCAAGCTCTGGCGTGGGAGCAAGGCTTATATCCACTATCCCGAAAGGAATATTTATTCTCCTGCCGACTTCTCTTCCGACTATCTCTCCCACTCTGGTAACTTTGTAAGAAGCCCTCTTTATAACTTCGGAAAGTTCCCTTATACTGCAGTTCCCCGCTCTTTTGATTGCGTCAAGGACTACGCCGGGACCCGAAAGGCCGACATTTATGACAACTTCCGGATTGCCTGTTCCGTGAAAAGCGCCTGCGATAAAAGGATTGTTTTCAACTGCGTTTGAAAAAACCACAAACTTGGCACAGCCGATGCTTCCTTCCTCCTTTGTAAGATAAGCGGTTTCCTTGATTAAAGAAGCGACTTTGACGATGGCGTCAAAATTAAGCCCCATTCTTGTTGTTCCTGCGTTTATGCTTGAACATATTCTCTTTGTCTTTGAGAGGACAGTGGGTATTGCTTCAATCAAAGCGGTTTCAAGCTTGGTGAATCCCGCTTCCACCAAAGCAGAAAATCCGCCAACATAGTCAAATCCCATATCTCCGGCGCACCTGTCAATCTCTTTTGCAATTTCAAAATAGCTTTCCGGCTCGGGTTTTGTCGCTACGAGAGAAAGGGGAGTGAGCGCTATTCTCTTGTTTGCCACTCTGATTCCAAGGTCTTCTGCGACTTGATCAACAACTTTTGGAAGAGAAGAAGCGTATTTTGATATTTTATTGTAAATCTTATTCGCGCAAAGTTTTGGGTCTTCAGAAGCGCAGTCAAGCAAACTTATTCCTATTGTGACAGTTCGGACATCAAAATGCTCCGACTCGCTCATTCTTATAACTTCAAGTATCTCTCTCTTGGTATAACTCATCTCATATCCTGTTGAGCTCTCTCATAAGGTCTTCGTATTGGAGGAAAACGCCGACATTTTCTCTTGTTCCGCGCTCTTTCAAGAGAGTCTTTAAGGAAGCAAAGTCGACTTTAGAATTTGTCGGGTCTATGACCATCATCATAGCGAAGTTTCCATGAACTATCGTCTGGTTTATGTCAACAATGTCAACATTGTTCTCTGCAAGAACCTCAGAAAATGCGTGAACGATCCCCGAATGGTTTCTTCCGATAACAGTGAGAACTGCAAGTCTTGCGGAGGGAGATTCTTGGATACTGCTTTTTTCGACCAGAAGAATCAAGTCCGCCGCAATTTTTTCAACTATGTTTTGAGGGGGCGGAGGTGAAAGATGTTTAAGGAGAATTGAAGCAACTTCTAACGCTATCTCTTTTCTATTCATTTTTTATCCTGCAATCCAAACATATTCTGTCCTTACGGTAGGCGGAACAAGGAAAAGTTTCAAACCCATTATATCTTTGCTGTGAGGAATTACCGCCCTTTCGTGGTATAAAAACAACATAGGAGCGTCTTCAACAATTATATCTTCGGCTTTTCTGTAAAGTTCAATTCTTTCGTTAAGGTCTAATG
>JAAZNT010000190.1 GCA_012798145.1 Thermoanaerobaculaceae bacterium
AACAAATCAGGATTTAAGCGTAACTTTATCTTGGAGCGGAAGTTCCTCAACATATAACCTCTATTTCGGAGATACTCAAAATCCTTCTCTGCTTACAACGACTTCCTCAACGACTTACACCATTTCAGGGCTTGAATACGGAAAAACTTACTATTGGAGAGTTGATACTGTTGGAGGGTGCGGGAATTCAACAGGCGAATTATGGAGTTTTTCAACTTATAAATATGGAATATCTTCAGTATCAGCGCTTAAAAATCCTTTTAGACTTGCTGTTATAGGAAGCAATTTTTCATACGATTCAACAGTTAAAATTAACGGGGTTGAGGTTCCCTCTGTGAGCAGAAAAGGTTCAACAAAGATAGTCGCAAAAGGGGGAAGCGCCCTTAAAAATATGTTGCCCAAGGGAGTTAATGTTACAATCACAGTTGAAGACAACGCAGGCGGAACATCAAAGCCCTTCAATTTTACAAGATAAAATAAAAAAACAATATAAATAAAAAAGGCAGGGAAAACTCCCTGCCTTTTTTGTTTGCTTTGTTAAACTAAATCATTTGCTGAAGAAATCCGGAGAAACTCCACTGTTGATTTTGACCTTCCAGATTTTGTTTGAAACTTTTGGCTCGTTGTTAATATTTACTGTGATTTCCTGTGGAACTTTTAAGCCCTGAATCTCTTTAAAGTTTTTATATATTTCAACAACATCTTCTTTTCCCTTTTCTCCAATGTCTTCATATCTTACTGCTTGGAGAAGTCCCGATTTTTTGTCAAGGAAAAGCAGGAAAACTGTTTGTGGTGTCTCAACGGCAATTAGTTCTGCCGGGTTCCCGCCAAATGTTCCCTCTTTCAAATACTGCGCCTTCACTTTTCCTTCAAGAATGCTTTTGAAAAGTAAAAGCCCGCCGCCTTCGGTCCACATAGATGTTTTTAAATCTTTTGCTTCCGATTCCGGGATGGGTGCGCTCTGCGCTCCTTGGAACATTTTGGCGTTGTCGCCGTCAAGCGCCATTTTTAAACTTACTTCTCCGAAAAGAAGTTCAACGGCGTATTTATCGGGGAAAAGGAGGTAAGATTTGTAAGGCATTTCTCCGCCTTCCATCAAAATTTTTCCATCGCTGTAATAATCTTTCAATGAATTAAAAGCTGGTTCCCCTATTGCTTTGACCGCTTTTTTGATTAATTCGACGGCTTTACCTTCCGCTTGCGGATTTGAAGCCATTTCAACCTTTTTGCCTGTTGGAATTGTTATGTCAATTGTGTTAACAGATCCATATTTTGAAAGTGGTTCGTCAAATTCCTTTACTCTTCCAAGAGCAACAATGGTAAGCTTTTCGGGGATAAGATAATTTTTTGCAACTCTTAAAACATCATCCTTTGTCACCTTTTCAACAGCGTCTCTTATCTTTTTGTTGAAATCGGTGGGATAGTTGTAAAACCTGTAAGTCAGCATTCTGTTTACAAGCTTTGAAGTTGAATCAAATTGGAAGGCGTATCTGTTCAAAAAGCCCTCTTTTGCCACTTTCAGTTCGTCGTCACTTACAGGAGTTTCTCTAATTCTCTTGATTTCGTCAAGCATCGCTGAAAGGGCTTTTGAAGTTGTTGAGGGCTTTGTCGATGTATAGAAATAGAACATTCCTTTGTGGTCAAATTCTGGTGACATAAAGGAGCCGGCTCCGTAAGCAAGTCCTAATTCAGTTCTGACTTTTTTGAAGAGGCGGGAAGAGAATCCACCTCCCAAAATTTCGCTCATAATATATGTGGGGGCGTAATCGGGATCGTCATACCTTAACCCGAGTTGTCCCATAAAGATGAATGTCTGTTCAACATCTGTCTTTTCAATTTGGTTGACTGAATATTTTTGTTCAGGAATTGAAGGAAGTGTAATTTCTGGCTTTGGACCTTGACTTTTCCAACCACCGAGATATTTTTCAAGTTTTTGTTTCATATCCGCCGTTGAAAAATCTCCCCAAACCGCTAAATAGGTCATATCGGGTCTGAAATATTTTTGGTGGTAATTGATGAGGTCTTCTTTTTTAAGGTTGTCAACATCCCAATATTCAACCTGCCTTGCGTAGGGGGAGTCTTTGCCGTAAAGAATCTTATTGAGTTCTCTTTCAACAACGTTCATCGCTTCATCGTTTCTTCTTGAGATAGCAGACCTCATTTGAGTTTTTGCAAGGTCAATCTTTTCATCCTCAAAAGCGGGATTTAGGATAAAATCGGCAAAAAGTTTAATAACCTCATCGGTGTTTTCTTTAAGACAGTCGGCTTGAATTTCAATGGCAGATTCTCCTGAATAAGTCTCAATTGAAGCACCTATTCTGTCAAGATATTTGTCAATATCATCGCTTTTCATTGATTTTGTTCCGCCGCTTCTTAAAACTTCTCCAAAAAGTTCTGCCAGACCATTTTTGTCAATAGGTTCCGCAACCTTACCGCCTTTGACCATCGCCCTTAAATTTACCGTGGGGAAATCATGGTCTTCAACAAGCATAACAACAACGCCGTTTGAAAGAGAAATTTCCGCAACCTCCGGCGGTTTTATGTCGTTCAATTTTGGAAAATTCAACTGGTCAATAATTCTTTTCGGTTTTTCCTGCGCTGTTAATGTGAAAGTTAAAATCGTCAATAAAACAAGACAAATTATCTTCCTTGTCATTTTACCCTCCTACTTTGATTCTTGAGCAGTTGTCGTCTTCACGATTCCGACAGTTCTGTTATTTTTGACAAAAATTTGATTGGCAATCCTCATAATGTCTTGAGTAGTCACCTTGTCTATTTTTTCAAGTTCTTTGAAAAGGTTTCTCCAATCGCCTGTAAGATTTTGATACATCGCAAGGTTCAATGCCATTCCACTGTTATCGTCAATTGACTGGATGAAGTTCTTTTTCGCTCTCGCTTTCAAGCCCTCCATCTCTTCTTGCGAAACAGGAGTTGTTTTCAATTTTTCAATTTCTTCATAAATTGCCTTTTCGCAATCTTCCGCTGTTTTTCCTTGATTTGGAACTGCGAAAAATAGAAACAATCCGGGATATTTTCTACCAAGCTCTGTGTAAGTTCCGGCATACATAGCAACTTTCTTTTCTTTGACTAAAGATGTGTAAAGTCGTGAAGACCTTCCTCCTCCCAAAATATCTGCGATTGCGTCGTAAACTGCGTTATCGGGATCGTCAAATGCTGGTTTGTGGTAAGCCACGACCAAAAACGGCTGTGAAGGGTCTTCCATAATAATTCTTTTTTCCGCTCTTTGGGGCGGTTCTTCAGAAACATATTGCGAGGGTTTTTCACCTGCGGGGATTTTGCCCAGATATTTTTCCAAAATGGGCATTGCGGTGTTCGGGTCAACATCGCCAACGATTACTGCAGTAAGATTTTTCGCCCTGTACCATTTGTCAAACCACGCTTCCGCATCTGTTCTGGAAATATGCTTTAAATCGGACATACATCCAATTACCCAAGATCTGTACATATGGTTTTTGAACGCAACTGCCATAAAATCGTCAAGCAATTTGCCAAAGGCGTTGCTTTCGCCCATTCTTTTCTCTTCCATAATGACATCTTTCTCTTTGTAGAACTCTCTCAGAACGGGATTTGTGAATCTATCTGCTTCAATTGCAGCCCACAGTTCAAGTTTGTTTGAGGGAAGAGAATACATATAAACGGTCTGGTCAAAAGATGTGAAAGCGTTTAAATCCGGCGCTCCTTCTCTTTCAATAATTTCACCCAATTCGTTTTGAACTACAAACTGCTGGGCTTCCTCCTGCGCCTGCTGAAATTTTTCTTCAAGCGCTTTTATTTCAGATTCCGACGCTTTGGGCTTTCTTTCTTTAGCCGCTCTCAATTCAAAAAACGCCTTTTCAACTTTGTCAAGGGCGACTTTTTCTTTCTCGTAGTCTTTTGTTCCTATCGTTTTTGTGCCTTTGAAAGCCATATGCTCAAAAATGTGAGCAAGCCCTGTCGCGTTTTGGTTTTCATTTGCTCCGCCAACATCTGCATAAATCAAGCCCGTGAAAACAGGAGCATCATGTTTTGGAAGAATCAACACTTTCAAACCGTTTGGAAGTGTTTTCTCAACAACGCTGTTTGAGATGGAATCAAAGCTGCCAGCGAAGACAATTGTTGAAATGACAGAAGCAATCAAGATTAACAAAGTCAACTTTCTCTTTAACATATTTTTCTCCTTTCTATACTGCAAAACAAAATTATTTCAAAAAAGACATTTTTTTTCAATCAAAATTCCTTTTTATAAGGAAAACGGCGAATTCCTTTCAAAAAACGGAATTCACAAATATGAGTTACGAAAAAGAATCAAAAAGGTTTCTAATTACTCTCTTTTATAAGCAAGAAAATCTTTTGAACTGCACATTTAACATTTTTTTGATTGTAATTTTCTATTGTTTCTTTATCCAAAATTTGTTAATAGAATAAATATTTCTAACGACTTTTATCAGCGAAAATGGAAGATAACCAAACAAACAATCGGCAGGCAGTTTGCCTAAGGCAACCTGAAACATAATCAAAAATCTTCTTGCAAAATTTCCTTTTGCAGAATTTTTTTCTTATGTTTTCCAGCCTGCCTAAAACTCATCAATCTCTTTTAAAACATCAAACGAGTGACTTATCTTCCATTTTCACTTAACAACCTCTAATCGCTTGGAAGTGGTTTTTTTAATGACAAATCTGGGTTTATAATATTAGATGGAGCAAAGGAAGAAAGTTCTTGTTCTTTTGGTAATTGGCTTGATTGCGACATCTTTCCCTGCAATATTTGTCCGTCTGGCTGACGCAAACGCCCTGACAATCTCTTTTTACAGGAATTTTCTCGCCTCGCTGTTTATCCTTCCTTTGGCGCTTTTTCATTTTAAAAAACTTGGCGATTATTCGGCGCTTTCTCCGAGGATCATTTTGGCTTCGCTTTTTCTTGCATTTCATTTTTACTGTTGGAATGCCTCGCTGAAACTGACAACAGTCGCATCTTCTCTTGTGATAGTGGCGACACAGCCGATTTGGTCTGCATTGCTCGGTGTTGTTTTCTTGAAGGAGAAAATTTCTTTAAGGGGTTTCCTGTCTGTATTTATTGCTGTTTCTGGAGTCTGCGCCATCGCTTTTCTTGATATTGGAAAAGGAAGCGAAAATCTCCTCGGCGACCTCCTTGCGCTTATTGCCGCTGTTTTGGCTTCCTCATATTTGATAACAGGAAGAAGCGTCAAGGATAAAATTCCACTTCCTTTGTGGCTTTTTTCTCTATATTTTCTCTCTTCGCTGATATTGCTCTTTGTCTGCCTTATAAGCGGAGTTAAACTTCACAACTTTTCTCAAACTACCTATTTGATGTTCTTTTTGATGGCTTTGATCCCCTCTTTTATAGGTCATTCTCTTTTAAATTACGCGGTAAGATTCATTGAGGCGTATAAAGTTCAACTTTGGCTTCTTCTTGAGCCGATTGTTTCAACTTTCCTTGCCTTTTTGATTTTTTCCGAGAAGCCAAACCTTTTATTTTATCCCGCTGCTTTTGTATCTCTTTTGGGTGTCATTCTTGGAATTTCTGAAAATTACGGCAAAAAAGCCCAGCCGTAAAGAATTGGAAGACAAATTTCGCATTCCATTTTTTTGCTTTCTGCTTTGAGGATTTCAAAGGTTTTTTCATCAATAATATTTCTTTCAAAAAGAAATTCAATCTCTTCAAAAATCTCCTCTCCTGAAACAAGGCAAGCACCTTCCGTTTTTTTGAAATAAGTTTTGAAACCAAGTTTTTTAAGGTCTTGATGAAATTCCTTTTCAATGTTGAAATTTGCGCCAAGTTTTTTCAATCCCTCTTTGTATAATTTTTCAAAAAGAGTGTTGCCGTTCGAGAATCTTTCACTGTAAATCGGCTCTGAAAGAAAGAGAATCTTTCCCTCTTTTTTTAAAACTCTCTTGATTTCCTTTAGCGCTTGATTTATTTCTTTAATCCACACAAAGAAAAAACTTGCTGTAACAGCGTCAAAAGTTTTATCTGAAAAAGGAAGAAAAAGAGCATCTCCTTTTGCAAAAAAAACATTGTCGGGAATTTTAGAGGGAATCTGCAAATCAATCGCAAAAACATTTTTTTTGGCGGCGGTTGAGAGCTCTTTGCTTATTTGCAGTTCGCCAGCCCCCAGATCAAGAATCTTATCAAATTTTGCTATTTGCACCTCTCTGTAAATAAAGTGCCTCAGATTACTCAATTTGCCAAACTGCCAAGAATTTGAAGAGATCAAGTTTTTCCTTGTCAATTTTAGAATTATTTTTCTTTTTTTATAATTTTGATAATTTCATTTTCGCCCAGCGGCTTTTTTCCTTTAACTCTAAAACTTTCAGCCCATTCAGCAGCGAAATCTCTTTTAAGATAAGAGTTAATAACAGCGGTTATCGCCATACAAATTAGAGCCCCTGTTGTAGCAAGAAGCATATCTTTTTGTGCGTCCCAAACATCGCCTTGAGAGCCAAGGTATGCTGCGCCGAGTTCTCCACCGAAAATTTCAGCCGCTGCCCACTCAAAAAGTTCATAAAGCATAGATGTCGACATTGTGAAATCAAGAGGGAAAAAATATCCCCAAAACCCTTTAACATCCGCAATTCTTAAATAGACTTCCCGGACAGGATAACAAAGAAAAAGCCCGTAAAGGAAGTGAACGCATCTGTCAAAGTTGTTTCTTTCCCAACCAACCATCGAATTGAAAGTTTTGCCGAAAAGCACCTCGCTCCATTGGTTGTATGGAACTTCCGAATATGTGTAATGAGCGCCAATCTCGTGAAGACAGAGAAATAAAAAAATAAGCGTAAGCGAAACCCGCGAGAGCGGAAATTTTTTATAAGTTGCCGCAAGAAGGGCGACAAAACCGAAAACAAGAACATTTTCCATCAGCCAATCTTTTCTATAAAGCGGTTTTAAAGCAAGAATCAACCAAACAACAGAAAAAATTGCTCCGAGCAAAAACAAATAATTTTTATGAGATATTATCTTCATTACGCCTCCCAAAACATATTTTAACACTGGTTGAGGGAAGAAGGAATTGTAAACGAAAGGGAAAAAATTAAGTGAAGAAAGCCGAAGTTAATGCGAGAAAATGTCTGCTTCTTTTGTGTAAAAATCAAAATATTAATAAAAAAACAACATAAATTTAAAAACAACTTTTGACAAGCCTGCTACACTATGTTAATCTGTAAAATGACGAAAGAAAAGGATTAGTATTGTTATAGCAAGCTTAATTAAGTGAGTAACTTGGGGGAACATTAAAAAAATGAAAACATTTCATAAAATCATTATAGGTGATTCAAGATGGATGAAAGAAGTTCCTGATGAATCTGTTCATCTTATAGTCACTTCTCCCCCCTATTGGCAGTTAAAAGACTATGGCAAAAAAAATCAGATTGGATTTAATGATAATTATGAAAATTATATAAACAACTTAAATTTAGTGTGGAAGGAATGTCATAGAATTTTACATCAAGGTTGTCGTTTATGTATAAATGTAGGCGATCAATTTGCCCGTTCAGTTTACTATGGTAGATACAAGGTCATTCCAATAAGGACAGAAATAATTAAATTTTGTGAAACGATAGGTTTTGATTACATGGGCGCTATTATTTGGCAGAAAGTTACTACTTGTCATACAACTGGCGGAGCAACAGTAATGGGCTCTTTTCCATATCCAAGAAATGGAATTCTAAAATTAGATTATGAGTTCATTTTGGTTTTTAAAAAGCAAGGAAATCCGCCGAAAGTAAGTAAAGAAATTAAGGAACAGTCGAAATTAACTAATGAAGAATGGAATAAATATTTTACAGGTCATTGGAACTTTATTGGCGAAAAGCAAGATAAACATTTGGCAATGTTTCCTGAAGAGTTGCCAAAGCGTCTCATCAGAATGTTTAGCTTTGTCGGTGAAACAATATTAGATCCATTCCTTGGGAGTGGAACAACATCTTTGTCTGCCAAGAATCTTAAAAGGAATTCCATTGGTTATGAGATAAATGAGAAATATTTGCCAATAATAAAAGAAAAACTTGGAATAAGTCAAAGTAAGATGTTTCAAGAAGCAAATTTTGAAATAATGAAACAGGATATTCCCCAAATAGATTACATTGAGGAAATAAAAAAATTACCTTACATTTTTAGAGATCCAGTTAAGTTTGATAAGAAGATTGACCCCAAAAAAATGAATTTTGGCTCAAAAATAGATAATTCGCCTTATAAAGGTGAAGGATACTACACAGTAAAAGAAATAATATCCCCAGAGATATTGATTTTGAATAATGGATTAAAAATCAGGCTATTGGGTGTAAAAGAAAAACCAGAAAACAGTAAAGATGCAATTCAATTTTTAAGAGAAAAAACAAAAGGAAAAAAGGTGTTTTTAAAATTTGATAAAGTAAAATTCGACGAGAGAAACAACTTACTTTGTTATATTTATTTATGGAATAAAGCATTTTTAAATGCTCATTTAATTAAAAATGGCTTAGTTGAGCTTGACAATAATTATAATGGCCATTTGAAAATGAAATTTTTGAATTTAAGAAAAGAGGAGATTAAAGGATGCCAGTGAGGAGAATTACAACTGAAGAAATAAGAAACTGTCTGGAAATACAAACTCCTAATTTTGAAAGTTATGTCGCGCCACTTATCAATCTGGCCAACCAGTATGCACAAGGAACACGGCCTAGAGTGGTGGGACAAATGACCGAACTTATTCAACAATTTGAAGGTGAAACCTTAGAGCAATGGAGAGTTTGGTACTTAGACAATCATCCTCAGGCAATAGAAAGAGCAACAAGTATGATATTAACTAAATTGGAAGATTTCAAATATACCTTAAATAATATTGATGAAGATATTGTTAGAGAATGGGTAACGGACTTAGTAATTGTCAAAACTTTCATTGGTTTAAGGATTCAGGAAGCAATACTCAGAAAAATAGCAGAAATTCGCGATGAGACATATCGGATAGCTAATGCACAGGAAGAAGCGCAGGGTATTGATGGCTTTATAGGAGAGGTACCTGTATCTATAAAACCATACACCTATAGAAACATGCCATTGCAGGAAAATATTCAAGCTCGATTGATTTATTATCAAAAGGTTCGAGGAGGAATTGAAGTTGATTCTGACCTGATTCCGGAAGATTAGTTGTTTTGCCAATAAAGATACATTTCAATTTTTCTTAACACACCCCAAACTTCTCTATTATTTTTTTCGTATAACATTATTTATTCTCTTTTAGAGGAGGGAAGAAGCATGTTTAAAAAATCATTAATTTTGGCTTTGGCGGTTTTAACAACTCTTTTTGCTTTTTCATCGCGAGGGGACGAAGGGATGTGGACTTATGACTCCGTTCCTGTTAAGCAAATTGAGAATAATTACAACTTTAAGCCGTCGCAGGAATTTCTTGATCATTTAAGGTTGAGTTCCGTCAATATTTACGCAAGCGCAAGTTTTGTTTCGTCTGACGGGCTGATTTTGACGAACCACCATGTCGCTCTTTTCGCCGCTCAAAGATTGTCAACAAAAGAGCATAACTATGTGAAAGAGGGCTTCGTCGCCGAAAACAGGGAGGGGGAAATTCCTCTGCCGGGAATGAGCGTGAGGGTGTTGGTTGCTATAGAGGATGTTACTAAAGAGGTTGAAGCAAGCGTTAAAGAGGGAGCCGCTCCGCAGGAAGCGAGAGAGCAGAGGGAGAAGAAAATCGCGCTCATTGAAAGCGAATGTTTCAAGAAAGAGGGGCTTAAAGGAGAAGTAGTATCCCTTTTCGGCGGGGCGAAATATTCGCTCTACAAATTTAAAGAATACAAAGAGATTAAACTTGTGATGATCCCGGAATTATCTGCGGCTTTTTTTGGGGGAGATTACGACAATTTCACCTAT
>JAAZNT010000191.1 GCA_012798145.1 Thermoanaerobaculaceae bacterium
TCATTCCCTTTTCTCTCTCTGTCCACCTTTTTCTTCAGGCTTATTGCTCTTCTCGTTCTTTTTTGCTAAAACCGCTTTCGCTTCTTCCGCCCACTCCCCTTCCATTTTTGACAATGCTTCCATTTCTATCCATGCCTCATCGTTTCTGTCCGTATAAAACAAAGCATTGACTATCTCTTTTTTGAGCAAAGATGCCATTGGAAATTCAGGATGAAGCGCTAAATATTTCCTCGCTTGCAATATAAAATCTTCATATTTCTGCTTTGCCTCTTTCCTCTTTTTTTCTTTTTCTTCATCGCTTCCCACAATATAAAACCTTTCATCAAATTTTTCAGGCGTTATTTTTGAAGCATCCTTCAGAGAGCCGGAAGGACCATGTTTCACCAGCACATACCCCGCATATGTCGATGTAGGATATTTTTGGAGAAGGATTTGTGTGACAGGAATTCGCCTTGAAGTTAAAAGCTCTCCCCAGGTTAGCGGCTTTACTTCTGCTGTATACCCCTTAAGCTCCTTTGGATCAGCATTGTTAAGCCACTCTTTTACCGCTTCAATGTATGCTAAATCTTCTCCTTCTGCTTTTTGAAATTCAACTTCCATTTCTCCCACTGCCTCTGCATATCGTATGTCTTTTACAAGCGGACCTTCTGCAATCATGATCTTTACAACTTTTCTTAAAGTCCACTTTCCCGATATATCTTGGCTTAAAGGACAACCTTTTTCGGTATATATTCCGCTACACATCTCAAAGGTTTCTCCAGACTTGAAAAGAACCTTGTCCTTTATCGGAGCATTTGGAAATGAGCCCGTAGAGGAACCAGCAACATTATTCGACGAACATTCCAATTTTTTACCTTGTGAATCCAACAATAATGAGTCCTTTAAGATTATACCATCCTTTAAACATTTTCCAACTATCCAGAGGTCTTTTTGGCTTTGATTCGTTACTGCAACCAATAAAGATGCAGGTGCTCCAGGAAGAATCTTAACAGATTTTGGAGTAATATTAACCGCTAATTCCTGTCCTAAAGTTTTCATCCCCAAAAGTATTAATAATGCTACTAACCATTTCAGTTTCATATTAACCTCCATATCAAGGAATAGGATCACTTATCGTTCTTATCGCACTATCCAACTTAACCGACGGATTACTACAGTTCGGATCACCTAAAAGAAGATCTTCTTTGCAGAATCGGTTTATACCGTCAATCAAATCCCCGCCCTGCCAGTCCATCAAACAAGGGTTTGGATTTGGACATCCCGTCGTTGTAAAGTTCCACCAAGGTCTATCATCATGCATACCAAGATTCGTATCGCTTCCACAGGTGAGATTACTGCAACGATTCAACCAGAATTGATGACCTAACTCATGAAGAGTAGTAGCCTGTGTCGCCAAATTAACCTGTTCAGTCGTATATCCTTCATTGTTTCCGAGTCCTTCAAGTGTTTCTCTATAAATATAAGAATAATCATTTGAAGCATCCGTTATCCCCATCGTAGAGCCTGTCCAAATAAAATTATTTCCCCTACAACCAATAAGATGAAAATAATTCCTGTTTACAGCACTGTTTTTCCACCAAATAGAATGAAAATTAAGACGATTGTTTGCTTCTGGACCGTTCGCCTCCCCTTTCGCATAGAACGGGATTTGGTCGCTGATATACGGCACCGCTCCCATACCGTCTCTTAATCCCAAAAACTCAACATATCCATCATTAAAACTCCTCTGTATCTCACGCATATCGGCATCGTAAAAAGCAGAACCGGGACCGTTTAACTGATTTGGGGCAGAATCGTAAATCACACCATCGTTACTTTCAACAACCCCCACTCCAGCACTATTCCCTTGCGAAAAATCGGGATAATGGCTTGATGGATCCTTTGGAGACGCAACATAACTGTACTTCGTAAAATAAGGAGTTGTTCCTCCCTTGCTTGTTACAAGATTTATGGTTGCATAATCCACTTCTGAAGTCCTATCTATGCTTCCAATATACGCTTCATCATGATTGCCTTCAAAAGTATTTGTTGAGTCAAAAATGGCGATTTTGTCCCCTTCTGACAAATTGTCAATTTGTGATTCTGATGGTCCTTTATAAATTTTCAAAGAAGAAACCCCAGAAGCAATTGTCATATGTTGAGCGTCTTCAGCATACAGCAACCCACCCCTCCTGAACATCTTGTCCCTTTCAACATAGACTCGTTTATAGGTCGTATAGACAGCAGTAGCGGAGTTGATTTTTGTCTCAGAAAGTGAATTGCCATAATAATCGGTCTTGATAACTTCAACCTGTAAGTTGTTTCCAGAGTATCTTTCAGGAACTTTTAAATAAACCTTCTTTGTCCAGTCTGACCCTATCGTAACAACCCTTTCTGCCTGCGCTCCGTCAGAGCAATCAGATGTTAAACAGATTCCGTAATCACTCATCCCCACATTGTCATTTCCTTCGTAAGGAAGAGACTGCGAAGGATTCCACCCTCCCTCTGGGGCATAAGCAGACAAATCGGGCGGGTCAATAACTTTCAACTTGACAGGTCTGTTCTGCCATCCGCAAACCTCCAATTCTATTATTCTGTCATTCGTTTGATAGGAGACAGGATACGGGTATGGAACATTTTCTCTGTTCATTATAACCTTCTGAGGAAAATATCTATTTGGCAAAAAAAGCCAATTCGGATCAAGCTCTATCAAACCATTGCTTAAATCGCCAAAAAGAGCTCCTCCGTGATTGGCGGGGTTGTTGTCTCCTATCGGATTCTTGTTGTAGCAGTTTGCAAAAACATAGCTTGCTTCATAATAAAAATATACAAAAGTGGGTATTGAATAATCCCTGTCTATCTCTATGCTGCTTAGAACGCTCCCCACATAACCTAAGGAATAAGAGTATGTCTGGCTCGTAATCATATAAACATAACCGTTTCCGCTTGAAACTACAACATAATGACCCCTGTTCACATCTATTCCAATTATCATTGCCCCAAAATTGAATGTCCTGTTTCCCCAGTTGTCTATTATCGTTGAACTTCCGCTACCAGCATTCGCTGGTATCTTGACAACTTTCCCATTGTTTCCATCCGCTATAAAACAGGCGCTTCCGTCAGGATCTGCCGCTATCCCCTTAGGATTAATAGCCCTCGTGAAACTGTCGTCCGTGGTGAAAGCATAGTGGGTCATCGCCCCGCTTGAAACATCTATCTGAAAAATTTCCGATGCTCCATTTGCCCTTTCGACAACAAAAATCCTTCCATCGTCAGTTACCCTTGAAATGAGCGGATTTGAAAAATTTGAGATTATGATTCCCTGTTCGGGAACCCTTTTGAAAAGATCAAGCTCAAACAAAGTTCCGCTTCCCGCTATCCATACCTTTCCCGTTGTCGGAGCGTAGGATATCCCCTTCACCCCGCTTACATATTCAAAATTCTTTGGAGAAAGATAAACAAAATCATAGCTCCCTTCTGGATTTGAAACCCTCCCTCCGGCAGACACTATCGGATAGAAACTCCTTGCGTCGTCGGGAATAATAAACTCTGCAGATGTTCCATATTTACCCGAAACATTGACAGATGAAGCCCTTGCTGAAACATCCCCCATCTGTATCACATTTCCCTTTGCAAACGCTTCAAGATAGTTCGCGCTTATGTCAAAAGGGTCTCCCCACCAGAGAACATTTGATGCTACCGTAGGTATTGAAGGAGAAGGATCAGGATCATATCCAATCCCTTGAGAAGGATAACTTAAAACGCTCCCTCCCGAAACATCAAAACATTCAAGCGTTTTATCTGTTCTCGCTCCAATCTGCGTTTCTCCAATAGCGGCGTCTTTTTCAAGTATTTCAACACCGCTCTGAAAAGAAGGATCTGTGCTTCTTGAAACAATAAAAGGAGAATCGTCTTCATTCCAGCTTAAATAAAGAACGCTTCCGTCGCTACTCTTGTCAACAAAAAGCACCGTGGGATCAGCAGTTTCAGGATTTGGGGGGACACTCCTTAAAAATCGCTCATCCTTGAACAATATGTCACCGACATCTCGCTTTGATTTTATTTCACCCCTTTTCGCTTTTACTCCGCAACCGCCTGCGGTTTCTATTCGCTCAATCAACTGCCCCACAGCCGAAATCCAAAAAGCAAACAGGAAAAACAAAAATAAAATCTTCTTCATCTTTCCACCTCAACCTCTTTTATTCTATAAAAATCAATTGAATCTTGTCAATCCGCCTTTTTAATCCCCAAAACCTCACTTAAATTCTTTCCCCCCGCCCCTTTGCTTTCGCTTCGGGGCGGGGTGGGTGATGGCAGAAAAATAGAGGGGGCTCTCCATTCTGCCTCCGATCCCCCGGGGA
>JAAZNT010000192.1 GCA_012798145.1 Thermoanaerobaculaceae bacterium
ATGGGTGGAATATGACCCGTCAAGGATAAGTAGGTTTTTTGGGGGGAAAGATACGATAATAACAAATTGCAATTACTATGATAAGCCAATAAAATCTAATGTTGCGGAATTTGAATTCATAAAGCCCACTGGTATTGATCTTGAGGTATATGAAAAACATCATAACTCCTGCAACCAAATAACATTGACCCCAGAAGACCTTCTCCAAAAATATCCTACATCGACATATGCGGGGTATGTGTTGGCGGAATATCCTGTTGAACTTGCATTGCAAGGTTACAGTTGTTTAGATCATTCTGAGGAATGTATGCGCAAATGGTATGACAGAGGTGGAGGGGAAGAATCTATTAAGAATCGTATAAAAGAAGCTAAAGAAGCAATGCGAAAATACAATGATTACGCCAAATTATTTCTTGAATTGCACCCCGATTTTAATCTTAATGGACTGATAAGAAAAAAATATATTATGTGTCTTGGATTTACGGGAGAGGAAGAGGAGGCGCAGCGTCAGTTAGAAATATTGGCAAAAGGATGCGGCAAGGAAGCTGAAGAAGCAAAAAATTATTTGGCAAAAAAAAGTGAGAGGAGAGGTGGTCTTGAAAAGAAAATAAATGGGCAAACAAACACAAAGGAGTGAAAAAGAGTATTTGATTTAAAGGGAAGCTTTCAAGTAGAAGTAATAAAGACCGATGATAATGGCAATTCACTTTCTGAGACAAAAATCAACTCCGCTACTGCTGTCTATACGACCTATAAACGAGTCTATGTTGAAAGGGACAAGATGTTCAGGAGGGGGAATTTGTTAGATTCAGAGGTGTCTTCTCCGCCTGCTGGTCAGTTGTATCTTCTTAGATGGGATCAAACCACCCCGGCGAGCGATCTCAAATATGTTCAAGGAGGAGAAACGGTTGTTGTTTTTGATGCTGATCACCAATATCCAAATGGCTCTTATGAAACTGCTGTGATATTAACCGATCCCGCGCCAGATTTTTATGATGCTCCACTTCCGGGAGGAGGAACTAAAAGCGTTTTAAGAGTTTATCTTAATAAATCATTGTCAAACATTTATACGCCAAGCCCGCTGACATTTGCAAGTGGAAAATGTGCGGCTGTTGGAGTTATTTCAAACTGCGACTGTGAGGCGAATCAGATTAACAGTTCAAATTCCTGTTTTTACGACGCCGATATGCGTGAGATACAGAGGACATTTAATCCCGACTTTGACAGTTGATTTTTTGAGATTGTTTATTGACAAGGGTTTGGGGGACACTTATCGAATCTACTCCACTACATTTTCTTCTTTTAACCCAAATTTGTCATAGAAAAATTAACAAGGGATTATAGATTGCTTAGGAAAAATGAAAGCCCTGAGGAAAACCTATTCTATTGACAAATTCGGGATTTTTTTAAATTTGGTATTTGCTCCACATCTTACTAAGTTTTTGGTTTGAGGAGCATTTGGTTTGAAGGTCTATAAGTATTTTTGAAACCTGAAGGCGGGATATTTTAAGTTTCTTTTGTGAGAGAAAATTTTGTTTCTGTTTGTTTATCAGGTCTATTGTTGCAGCAGCAAAGAATAAACTTGTTGAAAGAAAAAGGCGAACTTCTTTTTCTTCTTCTGGAATTGCCAAAAGATACTCAAAAGCGCTTTTGAGATTGCCCCGCAAGGTTTCAAAAAGAGGCGACAGAGAGATATATAGTTTTTCACCGCAATTTTCATCAAGAAGATCAGAAGGATTCATTTTTACCTTTGATAGAAATTCTTGAGGAACAAAAACCCATCCTCTCAAATAATCGTCTCTTATATCTTTAAGTATGTTGACCTTTTGAAGCGCGAGCCCAAAATCGTTTGCCCTTTTGTTGAGATAATCATATTTTTGTTTGTCAATTTTAGCGCAGTTAAGTTTGAAAAGGTTAGTCAGCATAAAGCCCACAGTTCCTGCAATGTAATAGCAGTAATTGTCAAGTTCAGGAAGCGTTTTTATCTTTTTTAATGAATCTTTGCCTTCCATCTTTTGACAGTAAAGGATCATACCTTTTCCCATCTCGCTTACCCAAGGAAAAATGGCATCTTGAGATTCTTTTCTTGTTGAATGGAAGGCGTTTTTAACATTTTCTCCGTTTTTCAGAAGTTCTGCATCGTCTTTTGCGGATTTTTCTCCAAGTTCCTTGTAAATTTCAATCAAAAAATCTGCCTTTTTATTGTCATTTTTAAGCGCTTCCAGAAAAGAATTTATCGCCTCTTCCTTTCTCTTTGTCGGGAGGGAAGGGGAGTCTTCAATAGTGTCAAGGATTCTGCAAATCAGATAGGTTATGCAAACTTCCGTCTGAAGAGGCTCTTTGAGTTGAGATATTGAAAGAGCAAATGTCCTTGAAACTTTTGGAAGAAATTTATGGCAAAATTCAAAATCTTTATTTTGCAACTTATCCTCTTATGAAACTATTTAAAAGGTTTCTGTCGTTGCCGTCCATCGTTAAGAAACTCAACCCGTATCCTTTCTGAATAATCCTTACAACCTTTGCTGTTGTTCTTATAACAAATCCTTTTGTTCCAATGTTGACGCCGAATGCGAGTTGGATTATTGAGCCGATTTTGAGTTCCCCGTCGTATTCAATTCTACATCCGCAAAGAGAAATGTCTTTAATTTTGCAATCAATTTTTTTTGCAAGATGGACAAATGAACAAGGAGCGTTAATCTCTTTTCTTGGATACCTTCTTGAAACAACTTTTCCTATTGACTTAATAACTTCTTCATATTGGCTTGCTGAAACAGGTTTTTTAAAATAGTGGACATTGGGCTGTTTTGCCCCCGATGGAATATCTGATTTAGAATAAATTAAAACTGTCTGAACTTTCTCCCAAGATTTTATTTCTCTTAAATCCCAGACAAAATCTTCAATTTTTTGAAAAATTAGATCCTCTTCAAGCGCTAAAATGTCGGGAAGACCCGATTTCAAAAGTCTTTCTTTCAGGTCGTATCCTTCGGAGAAAAAAGTTATCTGGATGTCGCTTCTGCTAAATGGATGCCCTGATTTTTGCCAATTTTGCTTTTCTTCTTCTCCAATTACCGCAAAAACTTTCAAAAAACGCCTCCGTCTTACATTTTAACAGAAATTTATTTTTTGAGGAAAGTTTTTTGTTTTGAGTTTATTATTTCTTTAACCTCTGCAACCCTTGTATCTTTTGGATTAAGTTTTTCAGCATTTAAAAGATTTTTTTTTGCGGCGTCAATGTTATTCCTTTGGGCAAGAATGAAAGCGCTGTTTATCCAAGCGGTAAAACAGGTTGGCTCTCTTTTCAAAATTTCTGCAAGTTCTTTTAAAGATTTGTCTGCAAAAAGTTCGCTGTGGAGAAACCTTTGCAGAGCAAGCTCTGCTCCATATTCAGAGTTTTGGGGGTCAAGTTCAAGTGCGTATTCAAAATAGTTGAGCGCTTCTTTATGCTTTCCCTGATGTCTTAACGCTTTTGCGGTCTTGAACTGGGTTTTGGCGTCAAGAAGTTCTTTGTAAAGGTCTTTTTGGGATGGAGGAGGAGATGTAAACGCTCTCTGTCTTTTTTCAATTCTCTCTCTTTTAAGTTTTTCCTTAAGTTCTCCGTCTGAAAGGATAGCGTAAGCTTTTGCTCCTGCAAGGAAAAGCTCGGTTGCCTTTTCTTTCAAATCTGAAATACTTTTTTCACAAAATTTTTCGGGGTGATATTTGGAAGAGAAATCAAGAAACGCTTCTTTGATTTGTAGTATTGTGGCTGTCTCCTGAAGAGAGAAAAGGTCAAAAGCGTCTTTTCCTCTGAAAGAAAGGTAATCTTTATGAAGTTCTTCTCTGATTGTTTGAATTTCTTCTTGACTAAGCGCCTGTTTTGAAGGTAATTCTCTTTTTGGTTCTTCCTTTATTGCTTCAACTTTTTTCGATTTGCCTCTGTTTCTCTCTTCTGGAACAACTATTCCAAGCAGCGAAAGGGCGTATAAAATCCTTGAAAAATCTTCATAAGGAATTGAGGTTTCAGCAACTATTTCGTCAAGCCGCTTTGGCTTTTCAAGCGATTTTAAAACCGCTTGAGCAGTTTGGTTCAGTTTAATTTCATCATCTCCCACAAATGGTTCAACAGATTTTGCAAGAATTTTTCCAATAAGTGGCGCAAGAAATTTGTTAACTTCTTCAATCGTGGCAAATTTTGTTATTCCCGTGAAAATCAGTTGAGGAACATTCACTTTCAGTGAAGATTTATTTTCAAAATCACTAAAAGAGAGTTTAAATTGACCTTCTTTTATAAGAAATAAATCAAGAAGTTTTTTTGCCAGATTTTGCTGGAGAAATCTGTATAGTTCAGAGTGGTTCATTATTCCTTTTGAAACAAGATATTCTCCAAGAGGTTTTCCATTTGCTATTGATTCAGAAAAAAAGCGGTTTGCGTCTTCTTCAGAAAAATTCCCCATTTGAGAAAGAAATCTCCCGAAAGTCTCGTGGGCTAAGTTTGATTGGCAGTCAACAGGCGTTCCAAATTCAATTAGAACTTTCTTCTGGATTCTTCCCTTTGACACTTCAAGAATTACAGTTCTTTCTTCAATGAAATGGGAAAAAAGGATAAAAGGGAAGGGGATTTTGTCAAGCTCTCCCTCCTTCAATTTCGAGATTTCCCTGAAATCCTCTCTGGTGGGAGGAAAGGAAAAGATTGCTAACCCGCCTTCTGCCATTTCTTTCTTCCTTCAATGTATAGGTCTCCCCCAAAGGAGTCTCCCACTACAATTAAAGGAAAATCTTCAACTTCAAGTTTTCTGACCGCTTCGGGACCTAAATCTTCAAATGCCACCACTTCGGCTTTCTTTATGCACTTGTTGATTAAAGCGCCCGCTCCCCCTGTTGCGCCAAAATAGACAACTTTGTATTCAACCATAGCGTTCTTGACCGAGTCGTTTCTTTTACCCTTCGCTATCATTGCCTTCATTCCTTCTTTCATCAAGCGGGGAGCGTAAGCGTCCATTCTGACTGCAGTTGTTGGACCTGCTGCGCCGATAACCATTCCCGGGCGGGGAGGCGTGGGACCGACATAGTAAATCACCGAACCTTTGATTTCAAAAGGGGGTTTTTCCCCTTTGTCAAGAAGTTCCACAACTCTTTTGTGGGCTGCGTCTCTTGCGGTATAAATGGTTCCGCTCAAAAGGACCTTGTCTCCAATTTTAAGTTTGACAACATCTTCATCTTTAAGCGGCGCGGTCAATCTGTATTCAGCCATTTTTTCCTCCTAAAGAATTATTTCGCCGTGCCTTGCGGCGTGACAGTTTATGTTGACTGCAACAGGAAGAGCGACAAGGTGGCAGGCAAAAACCTCAATGTTGACGCCTAAAACCGTCACTGTTCCTCCAAGCCCCATAGGACCTATTCCGAGGGCGTTGCATTTTTCTTTGAGTTCTTCCTCAAGTTCCGCATAGAATGGATCCGGGTTCCTCACTTCAAGAGACCTTAACGCCGCTTTTTTTGCTAGGATAGCGCATTTTTCAAAATTACCGCCTATTCCAACGCCCAAAACTAAGGGTGGACAAGCGTTTGCTCCCCCTATTGAGACTGTTTCAATTACAAAATTCTTTACTCCTTCAATTCCGTCGCTGGGTTTGAGCATAGCAAGACGCGACATATTCTCGCTTCCGCCACCCTTTGCTCCAAATGTAATTTTAAGTTTGTCGCCTTTAACAATTTGGTAGTGAATGATTGCGGGAGTGTTATCACTAGTGTTCACTCTTCTTAAAGGGTCTTTATAAACAGATTTTCTCAAATAGCCGTCTATGTAGCCCCTTCTTATACCTTCCTGAATTGATTCTTCAAGGTCTCCATCTATTTTCAAGTCTTGCCCAACTTCAACAAAAAAAACAGCCATTCCTGTATCCTGACAGTAAGGCACGACCCCATCAGCGGCAATTTTTGCGTTTTCCTGAAGTTGCCTGATTATTTCTCTTCCCGCTTCAGATTTTTCGTTTTCAAGCGACCATTCAAAACCTCTTAGAATTTCATCGCCGATTTTGTATGCCTTTTCTATGGCGAGTTTTGCGACCGCTTCAGTAATTTCTGCGCCTTTTATCGTTCTCATCTCCGCCTCCTTTAATATACTCCATTCAAAATATTTTTTAGTTCGTTAAACCGCTGCGCCGCTTTTTCAAACGCTTTTCGCTCTTGATCTTCAAGAGGAATCTCTATGATTTCTTCAACTCCTGAAGAGCCGAGTTTTACCGGAACTCCAAGAAAAACATTTTTCTGCCCAAATTCTCCGTCAAGAAAAACAGAGCAGGGAAGTATTTTCTTTTTGTCAAGAAGGATCGATTCAACCATCTCGCAGATTGCTGCGGCTGGAGCGTAAAAAGCACTTCCCGCCTGAAGGAGATTGATAATTTCGTTTTCTCCATTTGCCGCCGCAGAAATTATTTCTTCAATTTCTTTCTTAGAAAGGAGATGTTCAACGGGGATTCCCTTTACATTTGTGTATTTTAAAATGGGAATAATCTCTTCTCCTCTTCCCCCGATGAAAAGAGCGGAGATGTCTTCCGCAGAAACTTTAAGTTTTTGCGCCAAAAGGAATCTCAACCTTGCGCAGTCAACAAGCCCTGCCATTCCAACGACTTTTCTTTTATCACACTCTAAAATTTTGTATGCTGAGTAAGACATCAAATCAAGAGGGTCTGTAACCATTATCGTTATTGCATCGGGGCAGAATTTTTTCCAAGATTCGACGCAGTTTCTGACAACCTGAAAATTTGTCTGAAGGAGGTCTTGAGGAGTCATTCCGGGGTGCAGGGCTATCCCCGCAGTCATAACCACAATATCGCTGTCGGAAGTCTGCGAATAATCTCCTGTTCCTACTATTTTGCAATCGCTTCCCACTAATGGAGAAGAATGTGAGATGTCTATCGCTTTGGCTTGGGCGAGCCTTTCAGCGATATCCACTAAAACAACATCTGCGAGATTTGCCTCTATGATTCTAAGAGCAGTTGTTGCGCCAATATTTCCAGCCCCAATAACGGAAACTTTTCTCTTGCGCATAAAATCTCCTGCGGTCAAAGGATATCAGAAACTTATTTTACAACATTGAGAAAAGAAATTCTATGTTCTTGAGGTAAGAGCGGTTAAAAGTCTTTTAAGTCTCACAAGTTTGTCGACTTTAGGCAGTTCTCTGTCTTTAGAAAATTTTGCGTAGGGAATAGGGTCAGAGCTTCCGATTTCCTGAAAGGCGCGCAGTCTCAAAAGGCAGGAATCGCACTCTCCGCAAGCAAGATCATTTCTTTTGTAACAAGACCAAGAGTAATGAATGGGAGCGCCGAGACGAGTGGCAAGGGCAAGAATTTGAGATTTTTTCAAGTTAACAAGGGGAGCGATTATTCTCAAACCTTGAAGTGATGATGTGCCTTTTTCCGCGCATTCTCTGAATTTCTCAATGAATTCTTCCCTGCAATCGGGATAGGCGGAAGAATCTGCTGAAACTGCTCCGAAGAAAATGGTTTTGCATCCTATTTTTTCAGCGTAAGATACTGCAAGCGAGAGTAAAAGCCCGTTTCTGAAAGGAACATAGGTTGAAGGAATATTTTTGCTTTCAAGGTTTCCCTTTGGAATCTCCATTTCTTTGTCAATAAGAGAGGAGCACTTTAAAAGAGAGAAAAAGTTTGTGTGGCAGACAATTTTTTGCTCTTCCTGTATTCCGTAAAAAGCAGCAATTTTGTTAAAAGATTTAAGTTCTGCTTCTTCTGTTTTTTGACCGTAATTTAGGTGAATAAGATAGGGCTCATAATTTTGCTCAATCGCTATTGCAAGAGTCGTCAGGGAGTCCATACCGCCGCTTAACAAAACGACGCATTTTTGTTTCTCTTCCATCAAACACCTCTTCTTTCGCCCCAGATGACCTTATGCAGTTGAAAAGATATTTTAACATAAAGGTTGTCTTTGATAATCCAATTGGCAAGTTTTTTCAATGGAAGTTTGTTGTAGACGGGGGAAAAAATGACTTCGCATTTCAAATTTTTGTGTTTTTTTAAAAAATCCTTCGCCCAGAGGTAATCTTTATTTGACGACAAGACAAACTTCAAGCAGTCTTTCCTGTCAAGATAAATAAGATTCTTTTCAATAAAGGAATCTTCAAATCCGCTGTCAGGAGTTTTTACATCAACAATTTTAAGAACCTTTTGGGGAATTTCGCCAAGTGGATAACTTCCATTTGTCTCAAGCGAAACCTCATAACCTTTTTTAATCAATAAATTGCAAAAATCAACAACTGAAGATTGGCAGAGCGGTTCTCCGCCTGTTATCAAAACATATTTAGTTTTGAAAGAACGAATTTTCTTAAATAATTCATTGAAAGAAATTCTTTCTCCTTCATAATAAGCGTATTTTGTATCGCAGTAAGCGCACCTTAAATTGCACCCCATCAAACGCACAATAACAACTGGATATCCCTGAAGCGGGCCCTCTCCATTTATGCTTTTATAAATTTCGTTGACGAGCAAAAAACTTTTTCTATTTGCATCGTTTTTTGGGTATCTTTGTAATCCTTTAATAACCTTTTTCATTTTTACCTGCAGTAAGAAGCCGAAGAATCATCACTTTCATAAACAACAACTTTTGACGGCTCAAATTCCTTATTCAATTCGTCGTAAATCCATCTTGCGATATTCTCTGCTGTGGGGTTTATTTTGTCAAAAGGTGGAACTTCGTTGAGAAAATGGTGGTCAAGTTTGGATATTACCTCTCTGGATTTTTCCTTCAAAACCCTGAAATCTACAACCATTCCAAGATTGTCAAGAGTTTCGCTTTTAACATAAACTTTGACAAGCCAGTTATGACCATGAAGCCGTTCGCAGTTGCCCGGATAATCCTCAACCCTGTGCGCAGCGGAGAAGTGCAGTTTTACCATAAGTTCATACATCAAAACGCTCCAAATAATAAGAATAACATATTATTCAAAAAAGTGGGAAGAAGAAAATTCG
>JAAZNT010000193.1 GCA_012798145.1 Thermoanaerobaculaceae bacterium
AGTCTTCCTTCTCTTAACATCTTTACGATTGTCTCTTCAAAATCTCTTGAATCTCTTCTCGCATTTCTTATATCATCCGCATAGCTATATTTTTTCTCTCTGACCCATTGTATTAATGAATCTGCTGATGCAATCTCTGTTAATAAAAGTTTTGCTGAAGAATCTATGTCTGTAGATTATTGGAAGTTTTTCGGTTTTTAGTAAAAATTCAATCCTCATTAAACCCCCAAAGGTGAATTATAGCATAAATTTCTTTTCAAAAAAGCCAATTTATACCTCCAAATAATAATATAACACCATATATGTTGCAAAATGTGTAACATATTATCTGATTGATAATAAAGAAGATGTGCGTTTTTTGAAAAAATCTTTTTAAAAAGGCAAAACCTAAATATGAATTTGCAGACAAATCAATTAAGTGCTATTTTATCTCTTGAATTTATGCGTTTTACTTGTAAGGATTTGAATGGCTTTAGGAATTTTGTTTGACCAGAATCTCTGCATAGGTTGCGGTGCCTGCGAGGTAGGGTGTCAGGAAGAGCACGGCTTCAAGGTTCATAAAGCGGATAAACTTGACGAAAACAATTTCACATATCTGGAAGAGATAAACTCTATTACTTTTCAGCGCCATTTGTGTATGCACTGCTTTAATCCCGCATGCGCTTCCGCCTGTCCCGTCAGCGCTTTAAAGAAGACAAAAGAGGGAGCGGTTATTTACAATCCCGCCATCTGTCTCGGCTGTCGCTACTGCATCTATGCCTGTCCATTCAACATTCCAAAATATGAATGGAAGTCGCAAATTCCAAGAGTGAGAAAGTGCGACTTTTGTTATTCAACAAAAATTTCAAAAGGATTGCCTCCCGCGTGCGCTTCCGCCTGTCCTACCGGCGCAACTCTTTTTGGCGTAAGAGAGGAGTTGCTAAAAACAGCGCATCAAAGGATTAATAAAGAACCGAAAAAATATGTAAGCGAAGTTTTTGGCGAAAAAGAGGCGGGGGGAACTTCAGTCCTTTTTTTGCGTCTTAATGAAGTTACAAAAACAAATTTAGTGCGCAACATTCCCGATTTCGCTCTTCCAGATTTGCCTCAAAAAATATTGGGAAAAACTCCTCTGGTGATAGTCGCTTTAGGTCTCTTCCTCGGAGGTATGCGCTTTTTGACAGATAGAAAAAATAAAATTAGGGAAGAAGAACAAAAAAAAGATGAAGAGTGAGCCTTTAATAAAAATTACAAAAATATTTTTCATTCTTCTTATGATTGTTTTTTTCTTTTCTTTGATTAAAAGATACATTTTCGGCTTGGGTGCGATATCAAACCTTTCAGACGATATGCCTTGGGGACTTTGGAAGGGCGCTAATCTCTTTGGGGGTGTCGCTCTCGCCGCAGGCGGTTTTGTGGTAACAGCGGTCGTTTATATTTTTAATTTAAAAAAATACAAAGTCTTTGTCCGTCCTGTTGTTCTGACATCATTTTTGGGATATTTGATGGTTATTTTAGCCCTTTTAATTGACGACGGAAGACCTTGGAATATATTTATGCCTCTGATTTTTTGGAACACAAAATCGGTGATGTGGGAGGTCGCTTTGTGCGTCGCTTCCTACACAACGGTTCTTTTTCTTGAGTTTCTTCCTCTTGTTTGGGAAAAGATGGGATTCAAGAAAGCGCTTAAATTCTGGTCTTGGCTTACTCCTGCTCTCGTTTTTGTTGGAGTCATTCTTTCAACTTTGCACCAATCTTCTCTTGGAACTTTGCTCGTAATCGTTCCGCAAAAGATTCATCCAATTTGGTATTCTCCCATTCTTCCTATTCTATTTTTCTTTTCTGCGGTTGTTGTTGGATTGTGCGCCACAAATATAATCGCCTTTATTTATTCAAATAAATTTCCTGAAGAAAAAATATCCCCGCTTGTTCAAAGATTGGCAAAATCAACGGGAGTTGTGTTTTATGTATATTTTATTTTGAAAATTATCGAACTTTACCAAAGAGGATTTTTAAAGGATATTTTTGTTTTTGACATTGCTTCTTCATTGTTTGTTGTTGAATTTTTTGTTTTAGGGTTAATTCCTGCAACAGCGTTATTTTTTAAAAAGGCAGTTAATAGTAAAAAAACGCTTTTTGGGTTAAACCTTGCTCTCGTTTGCGGAATTTTTCTAAACAGAATAAATGTTTCTGTTATAGCATTCCAGTTGAAATCAAATATAGATTATTTCCCGCATTTTCTTGAAATAGTCGTCTCATTCTCAATCTTCGCAATCGCAGTCTATTTATTCATCGTAATTGCCAAAATCCTTCCCGTTTTTTCAAAAGAAACAACATAATAATCCCAGATTTGTCAATAAAATAATTTTTTTTACGACAAATTTGGGATAAAAATAGTTACGGTTCCAAACTTTTTTTGCTAAAATATTCCCTATGGATAAAAGATTTTTGGGTTTTGTTTTGATTTCTGCCTCTTTTTTGCTTGCCGTTATGGGAATATTGCTCCTATTAGAAAAGCCATTTTCTTTTTTTGGAAAACTTCCCGGAGACATTAGAATAGAAAAGGAAAACTTTTCAATTTACATACCTATTACTTCTATGGCTTTAATCTCACTTATTTTAACTCTATTGCTGAATATCATTTCAAGGTTTTTTAAATGATAATTTATCAAATTTTGCCTTTTTTGTTATAATGTTAAAGGAGGTGTAATTTATGAAGAAAACGCTTCTAATAATATTTTTTCTTTTCTGCCTTTCTGCTTTTTCTCTCGATATTGAAGGAATAAAATTTTCTGACACAATGAAGATTGAAGGCAGAACATTCTTTCTGAACGGCGCAGGGCTTAGAATAAAAAAGATAGCTTTTATGGGAGTAAAAGTTTATACCGCCGCACTCTATCTTGAGAAAAAAGAGAAAAGCGCCGAAAAAATTCTTGACGAAAACAGCGCAAAGTGTCTCTTGATGAAATTTATCCACAGCAGTGTCAGTAAAGATAAACTTGTTGAAGCATTTGAAGAAGGTTTTAAGAACAACAACCCTTCCCTGACTGATAAACTGCGTCCTCAAATAGATAAATTTCTTTCTTTCTGGAGCGAGATGAAGGAGGGAGACGAAGCGGAAATAATTTATATTCCAATAATTGGCACAAAAACGGTCATCAAAGGAAAAGAGATGGGAACGATTGAAGGAGGAGATTTTTCTAAATTGCTTTTTTCAGTGTGGCTTGGAGAAAATCCTCCCAATAAAGAATTGAAAGATGGATTGCTTGGAAAATGATTTTGTAAAGGTAGGATAAAATGGGAATGGAAAAGGAAAAAATCGGAAGGTATGAGATTCTTGACAAATTAGGGCAGGGCGCTATGGGCGTCGTTTATAAGGCAAGAGACCCCAATATTGGAAGAATTGTAGCGCTTAAGACAATGACTCACTCAGCGAATCTTCCCGAAGAACAGCGAAAAGAATACGCTAAAAGATTTTTCAGGGAAGCGCAGTCGGCTGGCGCTCTCCAGCATCCAAACATTGTTACAATCTATGATATGGACGAAGATGACGGAATACCCTTTATCGCTATGGAATACATTGAGGGAAAAAGCCTTTCAAAAATAATTGAAGAAAAGGGACAGATGCCGGTTTTGGAGGCGGTTTCCATTATTAAGCAGGTGGCGGAAGGGCTTTCTTTCGCTCACGAAAAGGGTATAGTTCACAGAGATATTAAGCCGGACAACATTCTTGTCGATAGAAACGGAAGGGCTGTTGTTACAGATTTTGGGATTGCCCACCTTGAAGAAAGTAATTTGACTCGGACGGGTGAAGTTTTGGGCACTCCATTCTGTATGAGCCCGGAGCAGATTCTTGAGGGAAAACTTGATAGAAGAAGCGACCTTTTTTCACTGGGAGTAGTTTTTTATTTGATGCTTACTGGAAGAAGACCTTTTAAAGGGGAAACCATTTCAAGCATCTGCTACCATATTGTCCATACAGTTCCCGATCCACTGCCGCAGGATTCTTCTATTCCAATGCCTTTGCTTTCCATTTTGCACAAACTCCTTGAAAAAGATCCCGACAAAAGGTATTCAAACGGTAAAGAATTGATTTCTGACCTTGAAAAAATTCAAAATCTTACAGTTAAACAAACTGAGGAGACTTTGAACGCTCCGCAAAAAGAAAAAGCAGTTCCTCAGCCTCCTCCACCGCCCAAAATTGCGCCTAAGCAGACACCAAAAGTTCCCGCCCCGCAGCCAGTAACTCCAGAAAAAAAGAAAAAATCTTCTTTTGCTCTGATTGCTGTTTTGGGCGCTTTTGTTGTCGTTATAGGTCTTGCGGCAATTCTTGGTGGAGGTTATTATCTTTACAAAAAAGGAGTCCTTTTCCCGCCAAATACAGAGACAACTGAACAGCAAAAGGAAAATCCTGATGTTGGCACTAAAACGCAACCGCCGGGTGATACGACAATAGAACAAAAAAAGGAAGATACAATTCCACAAAAGCAGATAATTCCAGACAACCCACCACCTGTAAAAAAGGAAAAACCTCAAAAAACCGAAGAAAAGCCCCCGACAAAACCGCCTGAAGAGCCAAAGACAAACGACACCGTTACTCCTCCGCCACCGCCTCCTCCAACGGAAACAAAACCCGCTGTAACGCCCTCAAAAATCGGATTGATCTTTGAGACAAAGATATCCGAGATTTCACTGACATTCTATATTGACGGCGAGGAAAAATTGAGAGAAGCGTTCGTGACAGAAAACGGAGCCCGTTTTTCACAGGAATTTAAGGTTGCACCCGGACAGCATGACATCAAAGTTGTTGTTCAAGCCACAAAATTTCCGCCTTTTATTAGAGAGGGCTCTTTTGCAATAAATGTTCCGGAAGGAAGCAATCAGATCATCAAAATAGAGCCAGCAAGAAAACCTGCCCCCAGATTGACAATAAAGAAAATAGATTCGCAGACCGGACAAAGCTCTGTTTTAATGGAAAAATAGGAAAGGGTTAAACCGCAATTTATTAATTAATAAATTCTTCTAACGACTTTCGTTAGAGAAAATGGAAGATAATAAACCTATCAATCGGCAGGCAGTTTGCCTTCGGCAACCTGAAACATAATCAAAA
>JAAZNT010000194.1 GCA_012798145.1 Thermoanaerobaculaceae bacterium
ACTAAATTGCTCGCCATTATCATAACTTCCCGTCCCCGCGTCGCACCAAATTAATTTGCCCTCTGGCGTTTTTATCGTTACAGCATTTCCATGCTGAACATCCCAAACGATAATCTCAGTATTCATTAGAATTCCCCTTTTCCATTAAAATAAGGTAATAAATTGTTTCATTTGGGAAATCACTTATTTCTTTTTCAAAAGTTTTTCTTCCTAACCTCCATTCATGTTTTGAACCATTTTCATAAAGTGGCTGCTTTAAATAGTTATTAAATTGTTCTTTATGACCTGAATTATTTTTTTTATACTCCTTCTTGCAAATGTCATAAAACGATTTGTCCATGATTATTAAGTTTCCATTATACTCTTTATCCTCTTTCTTGCACTTGTTTTTGAATTCCCTTTTTGCTCCTGCTGCTATCCTGAATGTTCTGTCAATGTCAAGCCCATAATAATCTTCTGGATACTCAAGCCCCTGTTTCTTTGAAAATAATGGCGCAAATGAAATGTTATATGCCTCTTTGCAATAACATATTGTACCAACCAATTCCTTAAAATAAACTTTTTCAAAAGCCGACATTTCAATTATATGTTTTAGACGATTTAGAGAGTTGACTGCCTTGGTTTCTGGACAGGTTTCGTTTTGGTCACAATATGGACAATAAAACATCCATTCGTCGCCAATTCCTTTTATGAATTCCCATTCAACATCATTATATGAATTCGAAATTTGAAATGAGTTTTTTATCTTTGCCATCCATTCTGCTTTACAAGAAATCTTTTTCATAGAAGTACTTCCAGCAATATCTATGGAAATACAAAAACCCGGCGTTTTTCCAAGATTACAAATCTCTTCTTTTGTCGTACCTTGTTTAAATTGAAAAACCATTTGAACCTCCTTTTCCTTTATATTCTTTCCAAAAAACTAATTTTTTCATTTTTTTTATTTAAACACTCTGTATTCTTCGGGAATGAAGATATATTCCTCCGCTTTTTGATATTCAACTTTCTTTCCTGAGAGAATTTCCCTCAAGTCGCCCACTTTGTATCTAAAGCCCTTTTCCCCTTTCGCCAATCTGACAAGAGCCCTGAATTCATAGCCCAAAAGAATTTTCTGTTTTTCCTTCCAAAATCCAAGCCCCTTATTTTTTGCGTTCCTCACCGCATCAACAGCAAGTTTAATATCCTCCTCCTTTGGAATGTTCGGAAAATGAATGTTTGAAACCGCAAAACCCTCTTTCAGCATTCTCAAGTTGAAAGTGTCGGGCTGTCCAAACTCCTCCCTCTCCTCCTTTGTCATAAATGGTCCAGCGAAAGCAAGAATCCTTCCATAACAGTCGATCACCTCTTTACCGCAGGCAAGAAAAACTTTCCTTCTGCCCCCCTTTTCCTTCTTAAGCCCCTCAGAAACTATTCTTTCAAGAGCCTCTTTCGCCTTCAGCGCCCATTTCTTTTGAATCTCCCCTCCCTTTTCCAGCCGTGGCTCAAGATATTCTCTCAACTCCTTAGGAAGTTTCTTAAATTGAGCCGTTGAAGGAAGTTTCGCAAGAAGAGGATCGCTCTTTTCGGGCGAAGAATTCCCCGGAAAATGGAGTTCCGGAGTGTCAATCCCCAGCATCCTCACCCCCATTTTCACCTCCGGAGTGTCCCCGTCGGAGATTGAAATCAAAGAAGAAGGATTCAAAAGAATTAAA
>JAAZNT010000195.1 GCA_012798145.1 Thermoanaerobaculaceae bacterium
GCAATCAGGGGAAGTCTCCTTTTTGGCAGGTGCACCATCTTTATTGCTCAAAGGCTTCTTTACAGCTTGACTTGCTGCTGACAATCCTACAATGAATAGTAAAATCAATGACAGCATTTGAAATGTTTTCTCTTTCATTTTAACTCCTTTTCTTAAAGAGCCCCTCCTCAATCCTTTTTTTTACTTCACAATAAAGACAAGTCTGTCGGTGTCTGTTGCTATACGGTTTGGTAAATTGCCGTCAACCGACAAAATCAAAACATTCCTTCCTGAAGAAATTGGAAGATTAACCGTTTCATATGTTCCCACTTTGGGATGAAACAATGAAGTTAAATCAACGCTGTTTAATGACGCTTTGAAAGTTGATGTGATTATATCCTTACCGTAAAAAATCATAAGAGGAAATGTCGTCGTCCCTGAAGGAAGTTCAGTTTGACTATCGGATGGATTTGCATAAGTCAAAAATTTGTTCACATCCTTAGGCCTCTGCCCTCCACCGTCAAAACCACCGGAAAGTGATGAATTTTGAATATTTGAGCTGTCATAGTGGAAAAGAAATTTGTTGACCACATTTGGACCTGTGGAGATGTTATCCATAAAATTGTTTACTTCAGTAAAAGAAGAAGTTCTTGCGTAAACTTCCATTGCATATTTGCTTTGGGTTGTTCCTGTTCCGACAACCGTTACAACATAATCCCCATTAACAGCGCCGATTACATCAAGAAATTTGTCATCTAAATTTCCTCCCCCTACTGGTCCCCCATAGGAAGAATATGGGATTTCGTTGTAGTTCTTATTTGCTATAGGGTCAAAACCCATTTTTCTACCTTTAGGGTCAACGAGATACGCCTCTACAGGACAGTAAAAACCAAAACTAATCGCATTCAACTTATCCGTAAAGTTAAACTGCGGGCCACAAAAGGAAATAACACGACAAACATTATTTCCATAGGCATCTGTAGTCTTCTTTTGACCATCAATGGGATCTACAATCCCCCAGCTTGACATAGACAAATCTTTGCCATAAGCCGTAGCCCAATGGTTAGGATTTCCTTGAACTTCGATAGCCTGCGGCCCATAAGTGCAAATATCGTTGAGAAGATAACTATCAGTATGAACAATTCCTTCATATCCTATCGACTTCCCTATGCTTGCGGCATAATCTGGGATTTTTAGGTAGTTCAACTTACCATCAGCAAAATAGCCATTGCTTGTCGATTTTAACCAGTCATTTAAAGTTTTTGGTGTAGCGGCAACTCCATGATAGTTTAAGATTTCACAGAAAGAAGTTAAGGCACATCCTAACTCAGCTATAGTAACAGGAGTAGAATTAATGCAATCTGGTGAAGTACAAGGCATTATTATTTGATCGGCACCACAATGACATTTATGATCATATGCATCACAAGCCCATCTAGAATCGTTTTGACTCAGGCCAAGCAGTTTTGTATCATCCACCTGCGGCAAAATATTGATATATTTTGTGGCATAAACTACCCCATTGTGGTCAAGGTCAACTCTCCATAAGCCTGTGTCACTGCACTGAGTGGTAATATAAAATGTAAAGGTTTCCCAGTCCATATAGGGGGGCCAACCACACCCGCAAGTGTACCAAAACCCAGCATAAAAGCACCCATTTAGATAAGTCAAAGTTGATGTTCCTATGCTTTGTCCATCTGGCTTTATCCAAGTTGCTCCCCAGCTCTCCCCGCTCTCCAGCCCATTGCACTGGATAGTTATCGCAGCCCCTATTGCAACATCTCTAAAAGAAGCAGTATAACTGCCATCGCTTCCCGACTGCAAACTAGGAGCCAACTGCCAATAATCGGCGTCAAAATCTCCATATTCTGCAGGCCAATGCCACATATAATCAAATTTTGTGTAAGCATTTTCAACCCTATTATCTTCAAAATCTGAAAAGTGTTTTGAACCTATTGCAACCCCCAAACTTTCCTCACTTGAAGAGCAAACGCATATTGAAAGCAAAAAAGAAATAGTTAAATAAATCATCACATTTTTCTTTACCATTTTTTACCTCCAACTGATTGAATTCGCTTTTTCTTACAATTAAGAAAAAAATATACACTAGAAAATTCTGGCGGGGTGCGGGCTAATTTCTCTCTGAATGGTTGTTTTGATTGATTGATTGATTGATTGATTGATTGATTAATTGAGTGAGCAAAAGTTATGCCAACTTTTGTTTTAGAAAGTTTCAAGTTATTTGAACCTCTCAATCCAAACAATTGAGCCTCCGATGGTTACAATATAGCCTCTCAAAAGAGATTTGTCAACGCAAAAAAAACGATTTTAAGCAGATAGAGAATTGCGGTTGAAAGGTGGAGTAAAAAGTCAAGAATTAAAAAATGA
>JAAZNT010000196.1 GCA_012798145.1 Thermoanaerobaculaceae bacterium
AAAAGAAATTAGAGATTGGTTAGGGAAAATGGAAGATAAGTGCACATAGGCGCTGGGGGGTGAGATGCAAGGAAGACGAGGGGGTGGAAACGGAGACGACCTTGTGGTCGTTGAGTATTCCATCCCCCGAAGTCTGACGCAGCAGATTGCCTCCCTCCCAAAATCTATTTTTCAAAGGGTTAATAAAACTTTATTCTCAAATAGTTATTGTTTTTAAAAAACTATTTTGAACTTCGGAGTGATTTTGGTTTAATCTTGCTTTTGTCCGCAGGAGGGACACCTTGAAGCCCTTTTAGGAAGGGGTCTTCTGCAGTTGAAACAAAAAGATTCTTTGGCTTCTTCTCTAAATCTTATTCTGTCGCGAATTTCCTGAATTTCCCTTTCTTTAAGAGGGGAATGGCGAAGTTTTTTAAGGTCAAGGAGAAGGTCTGCCGCAGATTTGTATCTTTGGCTCATATCTCTTGCCATCGCTCTCACTATTATTTCATTGAATTCTTTGCTTACCGATTTTTTTCTAATGATTGGCGGGGTGAACCTTCCCAAAGAAACAAGTTCTTCAATTTTTTGCGGGCTTATGTCGAAGAAAGGCAGAGTTCCTGTTATCATTTCATACATCATTACGCCAATGGAATAGACATCAGAAGCGTAAGTCGCTCTTCCCTGAAAATGTTCTGGAGCCATATAGGGAGGAGAACCGATTCGTGTTGAAGCGTAAGATTCGTCATCTTTCAAAAGTCGTGAAATGGAAAAATCTGTCACTTTGGCGATATCATCTTTTGTCAATAGAACATTTGAAGGTCTTAAATCTCGATGGAGAATATTCTGTTTGTGGGCATAACAAACTGCATCTGTTATTTCAATTGAGAAGCCGATAGCTTTTGCTTCATCAAGGCACTGAACTTTTGCGAGCCTTTCGGCAAGAGATTCACCGTCAACATATTCCATAACTATGTAAAAAATTTCTGTTTCAGGGTCAACTTCTGCGGTAAGAACTGAAACTATATTTGGATGGCTCAGAGGCGCCATAAGTTTTGCTTCAATCGTTAGTTTATCTTTTTCCTGATTTTGATTGTGAGGGACTTTTAAGGCGACGAGCTTTGAAATTATAGTGTCTTCGGCAAGATAAACTGAACCAAATCCGCCCGTGCCAAGCGATTTTATTATTCTGTATTTGCCAACAATCTGGTCTTTAAGAAACATTTTTTCGCTAAAGCCCTTTCAAATCAGCCAAATTTATAATGCTTTTTGACAGGCTTTAAAACTTTCCACTTGCAGGAAAGTCCTTTGGAAAAAATGACAAAATCCCCTTCCCCGAATTGAATATTGCCTTCATCTGTCTCAACAACAACGCTACCCTCAAGGAAATAGCACGCTTCCTTTTCGTCGTAATGCCAGTCAAAAGTTGAAATGTCACATTCCCATATTGGCCAAGATTTTACGCCAAGTTCCTTGATTTTCTCTTCGCTAATGTTTTTCTCTACAATTACTTTCATTTATTCTCCAAAAGTTTAAAAAGGTCTTAATGAACTCAAAATCGCCATTCCGCCATAGAAGAAATACCAGCCAACCCACAAACAAGTCCAAAGCAATGACCAAAGACCAAGAATTATTCCAACTATTGCCATCCACTTGCCACTTTCAGGAGATTTCCCCGCCTTAATATTATTGTTTTCTATCCAGCCGACTACTATTGCAGGTATTCCGGCAAAAAGACCGCAGCAACAAAAAACTAAACTTAAGATCCCTAAAATCAGTGCTGTGATAGCAAGCCCTGATGCTTTTTCTTCTTTTTCTTTCACTACTTCAGCGTTGTAAACTTTTTCTTTTCCCTCTTCGCTTTTTACTTGGGTTTCTTTAGTTTCATTGTCCATGAAAACCTCCATTAAACTCCAAAAATATTATATCATATTCCTTTTTGAAATGAATCGGATTTTTTTCTTTCTCAAAATAGTGATATTCTTTATATCTGGAGATTAAATGGCTTTTAGCGGCTGGACAAGAAATTCAGTTTTTGCTGACTTGTTTTATCCCGGCAATCCATTACAATTGAAAACAACTGTTGAGCGTTTGCTTGTTAGAGAAAAAGAGATAAAGGATACATCCTTTTTGCTCGTTCCTCATGCAGGGTATATTTATTCTGGAAGCGTTGCTGGGAAAACATTCGCGTGTTCTGACATTTCACAAAGAGTTATTGTTTTAGGCCCCAACCACACAGGTTTTGGAAGACCTATATCAATTTGGACAAAAGGATTCTGGAAAACCCCTCTTGGCTTGCTCAATATTGATGAAGAAATCTCGGAAGAGTTAATAAATATTCTTGGCAAAGAGTGTGAAGACAAAGAGGGACATTTGAAAGAGCATTCAATAGAGGTTGAAATTCCCTTCCTGCAGGTCCGATATGAGAAGGTTGATTTTGTTCCAATCTGTGTTGGAACTGAAAATTATGTTGAACTTATTGAACTTGGAAACGCTATTTCGGAAGTTGTTAAAAAGTTTGAGAATAATGTTTCAATAATTGTCTCTTCTGATATGAACCATTATGAAAGAGCGGAAATAAATAGAGTCAAAGACGAAGCGGCATTAAAAGCGATAGAAAAACTTGACTCAAAGGAGCTTTATGAGGTTGTTGCAGAAAAAAACATTTCTATGTGCGGCTACGCTCCTTGTGTTGCTTCTATTTCTGCTTTAAGCAAACTCGGTAAGTGGAAAGTAGAATTGGTTGATTACTCGCATTCAGGAGTTTTCACCAACAGCGATGAAGAAGTTGTCTCTTATGCGGGAGTAAGATGCTTCAAAGAATAACGGTTGCAATATCGTTGCTGATTTTTTCTTTTTCCTATTTTGCTATTATCAACCCAATTCCATTTAAGCCGAAACCATCAGGAAAGATCGTTCAGCAAAAAGATGCAGAAAGTAAAACCGAAAAAAAAGAGCAAGGAAAATACACGCTGACATTTGATGAAGTTGAAACAATTTCTCCTGATGTTTACAAGGCGGTAGGAAATGTCAGATACGAAAGCGAAGATATTCTTTTGACTTGCGACACTTTGATTTACGATAAAAACAAAAACTCAATCCATTCAGAGGGAAATGTTGCCATAGATTTTAAAGATTTTACAGTTTCAGGAAATATGCTTGATTACAACACTGAAGATAAAACGGGAACAATATATGACGCTATGGGGCAGGAAAAATCTGGAGATTACACAGTAATAGCAAAGATAATAAGAAAAACTGGAGAAGATTGGTATGAAGTTGAAGACGCTCTTTTCACTTCATGCAACTCCTCTCTTCCGTCTTGGAGTTTGAAAGTTTCAAGGGGGAAATTTCATATAAATCATTATGCCTATTTACACAATCCGAGGTTCAGGGTGAGAAACTTTCCCATTGTTTATACTCCTTATCTGATATGGCCCATTAAACCTGACAGGTCAACGGGATTTCTTCTTCCAACAATAGGAAGCTCAAACACGAAGGGGCTTTCTATCGGAACTGCTTTTTATTATGCTCCCAAAGATTTTTGGGACGCAACCTTGTATTACGACTATTATGAAAAAGCGGGAAACGGATTCGGGCTTGAATTCAGATACGCTTTAACAGAAAGAGATTACGGATATTTTTCAGGATACTACATTTCAGACAAGATAACCGATAAAAAAAGATGGTATTTCAACGCAGGAAACACAGGGGAAATAGGCGGAAAATGGAAATATCTTCTTGATGTTAACCTTATATCGGATGCAGATTTCTTCAGAGATTATGAAAGAGATTATTCAAAAGGAACCAAGGGGAATTTTGATTCAACATTTTTTCTTACAAGAAAAATTTACGACGGAAATCTTAATTTTATTCTTGAAAGAAGAGTTGAATATTATGATTTCAATGAAAAACTGACTCAAAAAGCCATCCCCAAAATAGAATTTCGTCTTCCTCAAACAAAATTGAAATGGGGAGTTTTTCTCTCGCTTGAAACCTCTTTCTCTGAAATTTCGCAGGAATTCTTAAATGCAAATGAGATTTCTTATTATCGATTTGATTTTCATCCAAGTCTCGAAGCGCCTTTTTACACACCGCCGTTTATTGACATTATTCCTTCTCTGGAGATTAGAGAAACATACTATTCTGAAGGGTGGGACGAAAAAGAAACGGGAGATTCTGTTTTAAGAAGGCAGATTGTTGGCGGATTAGCCATCTCTGGACCAAGGTTCTTTAAGAAATTCAAAAATTCTTCAAAACACCTTTTTGAACCTTTTGCAGAGATAAAGATAGAATCTTCTCACAAAAAAGAAGGGTATCCTCTCTATGATGAAATAGATGTCCTTGACTCTGTTGGGGATCAAATCAAATATGGAGTTAGAAACAGATTCTATGCCCCTGATGGAAGATTGACGAGCGAGATTGAAGTCAGCCAGTCAAAGAATTACGATTATCCGTTAAGTTTTTCAAATGAGAAAACCTCAAATTTTTCGCCGCTTGTATTTTCTTTCAAGTATTGGCCTAAAAAACTTTTCAGTTTTGACTTAAAACTTTCCTACCATCCAATAACAGGAAGGATTGAAGATAGGTCATTGTCAGTATCTTTTTCAACTCCCAAGAGAGAGCAGTTTTTCAGATTTTCCTATTACTATTCAAACAATCCAAGTGTGAATACTTCAATATTTAAGGCAAAATATGAAGAACTTTTGTTAAACGCATCTCTTAGGATTTTTAATGGAAAGTGCACTCTCCAACCGCATCTTGAAAGAGACCTTGTTGACAATAAATGGAGAAACGCAAGAATAATTATGTGGTATCACGGCTACTGCTTTAATGTTGGGATTGAAGCGGGAAGGAGAGAGATCGGCTATTTCAGAGACACTTCCTTCAGAATACTTGTGAGTCTTAAACAGGTTGGAACTGTAGTAGATCTTTTCGGCGGAAGCGAAGAACTGAAATATTGAGATGAGAAAATTAATACACTTTTCAATGGGCTTTTTCGCTCTTTTGCTGAAGTTCCTTTCTCCTTTAGAGGCGATGATTTGTGCCGTTGCAGCTTTTTTGCATAACCTTTATATTTTTCCTTTTTATGGAAGAAGAAAAATTGAAAAAGATTTTGAGAAAGAAAAAAGATATTCAGCCATTGTCAGTTATCCGGCTGTCGTCTTTTTTATCATTCTATTTTCATATTTAACAAATTTTAAAGATATTAAGATGGCTATGGCTGTTGCTGCTTCCTCTTGGGCTGTTTTGTCATTTGGGGATTCAGTTGCAGGATTTTTAGGAAAAATTTTAGGAGGACCAAGACTCCTTTGGAACAAAGAAAAAACTTGGGCGGGGTCAATATCTTTTTTCATTTTTTCGGGGTTGTTTTCCTATCCATTTTTTAATTACACTCTTGAAAAAAAGATTTTTGATAGCGATGCGAAACTTTTGATGCTAACACTACTATGTGCCTTTTGTTGCGCAGTTGTAGAATCCCTGAGCGGTCAGTATGACGACAATATTTCTTTTCCATTTGTTGCTTTTTCGATCTTTTCTCTTTACTCTTGTTTTGATTTTAAAGGTATGAAACAGTCGCTCTTTGTTTTTAATCTTGACAACAATTTAAACGCTATTTTCCTTTTCACCCTTGTATCCATAAATTTTGGTTTTGCGCTTGTGGCTTATCTAAAAAAATGGGTTGACTTAAAAGGTTTTCTTTTTGGATTGTTTCTTGGCTTTGTAGTTATATTATCAAGAGGAATTAAAGGATACATTGTTCTTATCCTTTTTTTCTTAATTGCTAATTTCAGCACTTTTTACAGGAAAAAATTAAAAGAGGAAAGAGGAATAGAAGAAGAAAACAAAGGGAGAAGGGGAATAGAATCTGTTTTTTCAAAAGGTTTGGCGCCGATGGTTTTTTCGTTTTTTTCTTTTGAAGCGTTTGCTTTATGTCTTTCTTTCTATGCGTCAGACACAGTCGCCACAGAGTTTGGAAAAACGAGTCAGGGAAAAACTTTTTCCCTTATTGAGTTGAAAGAAGTTGCTCCGGGAATTAGCGGAGCAGTAACTCTAAAAGGAACATTTTACGGCATTCTTTCAATATTTGTTTTTAATTTAATTTCTTTGTTTGATTATAATTCTCACCAAATAAATATTAAATTTTTTTTGATAAGCGTTGTTCTTGTCGCGATGTTTTTCTTTATAGAATCAATTATCAACGACATCAACAAAAGGATTAGAGTAACAAGCAAAGTTTTGATTCATATAGTTCTTGGCTTTCTTCTTTGCGCTTTTTCAAGCGCCATTTCTTGCTTTGCTGGAAGTGGAAGTTAAATGAAGATTAAAACTTTTTTTGAACTTTTAAGGACATTTACCCTTTTTCCTCCTCTTCTTGGAATATTGTCGGGGTCTGCCTGCGCATACGGGAGCGCTCACAACCTTCATTCCAAGTTCACCTTATCGCTTTTCTTTACACTCCTTTTGGGATCGTTCTGCGCATCTCTGTTGAACGGCGCTTCAAACATAATTAATCAAGTCTACGACTTTGATATTGACAAAGTTAACAAACCTAACAGACCATTGCCAAGAGGCGAGGTTTCACTAAAAAAAGCAAAAAACATTGCTTACCTTCTCTATTTCTTTTCGATAATTCCTGTTTGGTGGATTACGCCCCCTCCTTACGATGAAAATTTTATGAAAAGGACATTTGCTCCCCTTGAATACCATTCAACTTTCTTTGTTTTTCTTGCGGGGATGATTCTTACTTTTATTTATTCCGCTCCTGCTTTTGGAAGAACAAAAAGAAGCGGATTTTTCGCAAACCTCACAATAGCCCTTGCGAGAGGAGAGCTTCTAAAAGTTGCCGGATGGTCTATGGTGGCAAATATTTTCATTATTGAGCCGTGGTATATTGGTTTCATTTTCTTTCTATTTTTGTTGGGAGCCACTTCCACAAAAGATTTCTCGGATATAGCAGGAGACAAGAAATTTGGGTGCATAACTCTTCCTGTAAAATATGGCGCAAAAAAAAGCGCACAGATGATCTCGCCTTTTTTTGTGATTCCTTGGCTGCTAATTCCTTTGGGAGTTTTTATAAAATTGAATGATAAAGAGGCGATTCTTACCGGCAACCCTTATTTGCTTGTTTCTTTATCCATAATTTTGACGATTTGGGGAATATATACCGTCGGTCTTATTTTAAAAGATCCAAATTCTCTCACAGAAACTGAAAATCACCCTTCGTGGAAACATATGTATCTTATGATGATGTTTGCACAGATCGGCTTTGCCCTTGCTTACCTTCTGAAGCAAAATTCTTGACAAAGAGTTGATATACGTTTACACTTTCAACTTAGGGGCAAACATTGATTTGAGAAATATGATAAGGAGAAAAAAATGATAAAAAGGAGATTGTTATTTCTTTCAGTTTTGGTGTTTGTTTCATTATTGCTTTTTGCGGAGATGTTCGAACCCAACAAAAGCGTCGAAGTTGAAGGGCTCTTTTTTGAAGGTGGAGATTACACTCTTTCAACCTACAGGTTTGCGCTTGGTTCATTTGATTTAGAGAAGGTTGAGTTAAAAGAGGGTGATTTTGTTTCTGTAAGGGGAATGGAAGGGGATGCGACTTCAAAAATTGGTTATCCTCAACTTCCAGTAAAAAAAGTTTGTATAGAAATACCCTACGGGTCGAAACCTGTTTTAGAGATCGAAAATGAAAATTACATTGATTACGATCTTAAATCGCTTGGTTATGATTATCCTGTTTATCCGCAACAACCTTCCGTTGTAAAACTTCCAAATGCCGAACAGCCGTTTGTTATGGATAAAGATATTTATTCAACCGACTGTTTTTATCCTGAAGAGACTGTTAAATTGGAAGGAGAGTCTTTTATAAGAGCGCACAGGGTATTGAATGTTTTAGTTCAACCATTCAAATACAATCCTGCGACCAACACTCTTCGTGTATACACTTCATTTACTTTGCGCCTTAAGACAGAAAATGGCTTATATGACGCAACGGTAAAAGAGCATGAGAGGACTTATTCAAAAACTTACGAAGACTATCTTTCTCAAAAAATATTAAATTACGGAATGTTTGCTTTTACGGAGCCAAAGACTTCATACTCAAACGGAATGTTAATAATAACACACGGGAACTTCAACACTTCCGATCTGCAGAATTACGCTGAATTTAAGAGAAAGTGGGGATACAAGGTTCAAATTGCCACCCTTGCTGAAACAGGAACAACAGCAGCAGCAATTAAAAGTTATATTCAAAACGCTTATAACACATGGAGCAATCCTTCATTGTCTTATGTAATGCTCGTAGGGGCGTATGAGTATATTACGGCGACCGATATGACAACTGGAGATTCCGCCACAAAAACAGATTTATATTACACTACGGTCTCAGGTGGAGATATTTTGCCCGACATTCATCTTGCGAGAATGACGGTAAGTAGTACGTCTGAACTTTCAACTGTTCTTACAAGGTTGATGAACTATTCATTGGGAAATTTCACCTCAACATCATGGATTGATTACATTTCATTTTTAGGAACCTGTGACTCAAGTTATTACACAGTTGCGGAAGGGACGCACAATTACTGCGTTACAAATTATACAAATCCTTGGGGGTATAAAGGGACATTCCCTAACAATCCTCAAGCGGGAGGCGATAAACTTTACTGTGTAACCTACAGTGCGAGCAATCAAAACTGCATTGATAGATTTAACGATGGAAGAAGCATTGTAACCCATTCGGGACATTGCGGTCCCACTTATTTTGCAGGTCCTTATATCTATGTTTCCGATGTTCAAAACCTTACAAATGGGGAGATGACACCCTTTGTTGTAGGTCATTGTTGCCAGTCAAACCAGTGGGAAGGATCGTCTTTGACAGTCGGAGAAGCGTGGCTACTTGAAGCGGCTATAGGGTATTGGGGTTCTGTGGATTACACATACTGGGATGAGGACGATCTTCTTCAGAAATACTGGTATAACGAAGTTTATTCAAATAGTTTTTTCAAAGTTGGCGAATTTACGGATCTTGCAAAAATAGACTTTTACAACAACCCCGGCGGTTCATCAAGAGTTACATATTACCTCGAGGAGTATAACCTTAACGGAGACCCTACACAAGAAATATGGACCAAACAGCCTCAAACTCTTAATGTAACGCACGATGCATCAATCTTGATAGGTGCGACTTCTTACCAAGTTACAGTAACAAGTGGGGGAAGTCCAGTATCTGGGGCTTTAGTTTGTCTTTACAAGGCGGATGAAGGAATTCACGAAGTGGCGACAACCAATTCATCAGGCGTAGCCAATGTAAGTTTAAGTCCATCAATTTCAAATGTCGGTCTTGTTAGTCTTATGGTAACCAAGCATGATTACAAACCTTATCAGGTTAATATCAATGCTATTTCTCCCTCAGGTCCTTATTTGACATATCAGAGTTATGCAATAAATGACAGTTTAGGAAATAATGATGGTATAGTGAATCCCGGCGAAACAATAACGATGTCTGTAACATTGAAGAATATTGGTTCAGACACAGGAACAGGAATATCCGGCACATTGACGACTACCTCAGGAGATGTAACAATAACGGACGGCTCTGCAACATATCCCGATATTGTGGTGAACGGTTCTGGAACATCAAATCCGAACCATTACACATTCACGGTGGGGAGCGGAGTAGCCAATGGTTATCAAATACCATTTGCGGTTAATTGGAGCGCAGAAGGCAGTTATACAGGCAGCGCCAATTTTTCAGTTCCTGTTTGTGCGCCGCTTATAATAAGTAATGTAAGCGTAACAAATATAACAGCAAACAGCGCCACGATAAATTGGACGACAAATGTTCCATCCACATCAATTGTAAACTATGGGGCTTCGACTCCGCCTACAAGTCAAGTTTCGGATGGAGCATTGACAATTAACCATTCTTTAAACATTTCTGGATTATCGCAATGCACTCAATATTATTTTTCTGTTTCCTCATCTTCGGCTGGATGCTACACTGTTTTGGACACAAACGGCGGAAGTTACTACATCTTTACAACACAGGGAATGGCATACAAGTTAGGTCCGGAGGGATTTGAAAGCGGCAGTACAGGCTGGACATTGACGGGACAGTGGCACCGGGACACCTGCAAGGCGCACGGGGGGAGTTATGCGATGAAAGCGGGCTCAACGACATGTCCGGGGACATACAACGCCTCAACGACATCGCAGATGACTACAACAAACCCGATAAATCTTGGCTCATCGGGACACGGGTATCATTTAAGGTATTGGGAGTATTATGATAAAGAATCGGGCTGGGATTACTGCCGCCCGCAGATAAGCACAGACGGGACGACATTTACTACATTAGGGACGCAGTATGCTGGAAGCGGAACGACATGGGCGCAGAAGGATTTTGATTTGGCTGGATACAGCGGTAATGTATGGATAAGGTTTGAGTTTTACGCTGATAGTTCTCAAAACTACGAAGGATGGTATATAGACGATGTAGAGATAAGCAAGTATCAAGGATGTTCGGCGGAACTTGTATATCAAAGCAAAACGATGACAGATTCCTGCAGCGGTAGCGGTTCAGGCGGAGGCAACGGGATATTGGAGCCGGGAGAAGACGCTGTGATAGAGATAACGATGGTGAACAATGGAGCGGTAGGAGGCACAGGGATATCAGCGACGCTCTCATCCACGACGCCGGGGATTACGGTAACAGACAATTATGCGACATATCCAGACATACCATCAGGAGGAAGCGGGACATCCATATCGAACCATTACACAGTGCATATGGATCCAAGTGTGACTTGTGTCACGACAGCAAATTTCACCCTGCATTCTACATCAACGCAGAATCCGACAGGGACAGACAGTTACTTTACGATAGATGTAGGACAGGCGGGAGGAGCGGCTACAATATTTAGCGAGAATT
>JAAZNT010000197.1 GCA_012798145.1 Thermoanaerobaculaceae bacterium
ATTGCCGATGCAAGAGACAAGGGTGACCTTTCCGAAAATGCCGAGTATGCTGCTGCTAAGGAAGCACAGGGCATGCTGGAAATGAAAATTGCCAAACTTGAGGATGTTGTGGCCCGCTCAAGAGTCATTGATGAGTCAAAAATTGAAAACCTTTTAAGAAGAAAAGTCAGAGTTTTCACTCCGGGAGTAAACTTGTCCCCAATAAACATTCTTGAAAGGTTTTCTTCACCGTCATCACAAAACGAGCAGGATATTCTTGAAAAAGCCACTTCATTAACTGCTTCTCTTTTGAGCTTGACAAAAACTAAAGGCGACGACGCGGTCAATTCGCCACAAGGGCTTCTGCTGTCCCAAATATTTATTGAATCTTGGAAAATTGGCGAAGATCTGACACCAGATAAGCTTCTTGAAAAAGTTGTGGAGCCGCCATTTTCAAAACTTGGGATTCTTCCTCTTGAGACAGTTATTTCAAAAGATAAAAGGATCTCATTTGCAGTGGAATTAAATGGCGTTATTTCTTCTCCGCTGATGGCGTATTTCAGAAAAGGAGAAGAACTCAATTTTGACAAACTCTTTTCAGACCCCAAAAATGAAAATATTTTCACCCTCTCACAGATTTCAGATGAACAAAGGGAATTTTTCCTTGGAATTTTTCTCTCAGAACTTTACCAGTGGGTTAGAAGACAAAGCGGAAGCGATAGATTGAAGATGGCTCTAATTTTTGACGAGGTTTTCGGCTTCTTTCCGCCATACCCAAAAAATCCTCCCACAAAACAGCCTCTGATGGGGCTTTTAAAGCAGGCAAGGGCTTTCGGTTTTTCTGTTATTCTTGCCACACAAAATCCCTATGATGTTGATTACAAAGGTTTAACGAACGCTGGACTTTGGTTTATAGGCAGGCTTCAAACTCAAAATGATATTGAAAGAGTGAAAGAAGGATTGAGTGCAATTTCAGGCGGGAACCAAGCGATAACCCTTCTGCCACAACTAAAACAGAGAGAATTTGTTTTAAATGATGTGCGAAGAGAAAAGCCGATCGTCTTTAAGACAAGGCAGTGTGTTTCCCTTCTTGTCGGACCGCTTGCGGAAGCACAATTGAAAGCATTTATAAAAGATGAGGAAAATACAGAAAGAAAAAAAGAATCAAATGAAATAGTTATTACCCCAAAGGAAATAAAAGTTCTTTACGGCACAGAAAGAAATCTTTTTCCTCATTTTCTTTTTGAAGCCGAGATTCCCTACAAACTTTCAAAAGATTTATTCTGGAAAAGGAAAATTTTCCTTTCAAGAATAAGGGAAGAAGGGGTTGGTTCAACTTTTTCTTCTTTTGAAGAATTAACAAATCCAGAAACCCCATTTTCAGAATCAAAGCCTGCAGATTCAAGTCTTTCATCGCTTCCTCACTGGATAAATTCAATTAAAAAGGAAAATGTTGAAAAAGAAATTAAGGACGCTCTCTCAATTAAATTGCAGCTTGAAATTTATAAAGACGGTGTTACAGGATTGGTTTCAGAACCTGAGGAGACGCTTGAAAATTTTATATTGAGGGCGAGCAAAGAGAGACAAAAATTTGAAGAACAAAAGATACAAAAGGATTTAGCGCCGCTTCTGAAAAAAAAGCAAGAAAAGGAAATAGTTTTGGAGCGTTCAAATGTTAAACTTGAAAGACTTAAAAACGAATACGAGAAAAGAAAGGCAGAAACATACACAACTGCTGGAGTTGGAATATTAAGGGGAATCTTCGGTTCAAAGAGGAGCATTCTTGGAGGGGTAAGTTCAACAATGAGCAAAGAAAGAATGTCAGAGAATGCCAAAAGCAAATATGAAGAAGAAAAGATAATCAACGAAAAGATAAAAAACGAATTGGAAGAAATCTCAAAATCAATAGATCTTCTAAAAAGCGGCGGAGTAAAGCAAATAAACCCTGATGAGATCGAAAGAATCAAAATCTTCCCCTTTAGAAGTGGAATAAGAATCTTATCCCTTGCAATTGTTTTCAAATAATTTTCAAAAATGGAACGCATAAGATAATGATAGCTTTTAATTTTTTAATTTCAACAACTTGAGAATTTTTTAAAAGGGTAATATTCTTAAGAGTTGGAGGATTTATGCTTAGGTCGGATTTGACATCCGAGAAACTTTGGGCTGAGATAGATAAACTGCGCCCAGAGGAATTCCCCTCTATTCTGACTCACCCGCAAGCAACCGAAATGCACATAGTAAAAATCCTCGGGAGAAAAGATATAAGCGAAAATTTTCTGCAAATTGTAGGAAGGTCTCAATGGATGAAGTATCCAAGAGTCCAATTTTATTTTGTCAACAATCCCAAAACACCTCCGGCTGAAGCGATGAACTTTGTGAGACTCCTCTTTTGGAGAGATTTAAATTTCGTTATTACAAACTTAAAACTTGCCTCTGAAGTACGTCATCTTGCTGAATCGGTTGTTATTCAAAGGCTTCCCACAATGGCTGTTGGCGACAAAATAACGCTTGCAAGGATTACTGCTGGAGAGGTTCTAAAAACTATGAGAAGCGAAAAGGATTCAAGAATAATAAATGCTCTCCTTCAAAATCCAAGAATGACAGAGGAAGATGTCCTTTTTATTGTCAATCAGCCAAAAACGCCTTCGCCCGTGCTTGAAGTGATAGCTAAATCGTCAAAGTGGTCTTGCAGAAAAGAGGTAAAGATAGCCCTGTTAAGAAACAGTTCCACGCCTATCGGCTATGCTATTGGACTTATAAGCGGACTTTTGGTGACTGACCTCAAAATGCTTGTTTCCGATCCAAAAGTCAAAGTCGCGTTAAGAAAAATGATGGAAACCAAACTAAAGGGGCAAAAATGAACAACAAGAGGCTAAAACTTTTTGGCTCAAGACTGAAAGAAACAATAGAAGAGAAAGGGATGACTGTAAATGAAATTTCAAGAGCAACAAAAATCAGAAAAGTTTTTATAGAAGCTCTTATAAATGGAGACAAAGAAAACCTTCCCGATAATGTTTTTGTTATAGGTTATTTAAAGGCAATACTTGATTTCTTAAAGGTGGATAAAGATTCATTCATTGAAGAATACAAAGCGATGGCAGACAGCGAAGAAGTTTCCGAAGGAAAAGTTAAAGAGGACTTTTCCCCTCTTCCAGAGTTCAAATCAAAGAGCAATTGCTTGCTTTGGAC
>JAAZNT010000198.1 GCA_012798145.1 Thermoanaerobaculaceae bacterium
GAAATTGATGAAGAATTGAAAGAACTCGAAAAGCAAGCCGATGTGATGAAAGCAAAATGGCAGAGGGAAAGAGATTTAATAAAATCTCTTCAGGAGTCAAAAAGAGAGCTTGAAAGTTTAAAACTGGAGACAGAAAGGGCGGAAAGAAGCGGAAATTTCAATTACGCCGCAGAGCTGAAGTATGGGAAGATTCCTGAAATTGAAAATAAAATCAAGGGAATTCAATCTGAACTTGAAGAAGAGAGAAAGAAAGGCGCTCTTTTAAAAGAAGAAGTTGACGAAGAGGATGTTGCAGAGGTTGTTTCGCTTTGGACAAACATTCCTGTTTCAAAGATGCTTGAAGGCGAGAGGAAAAAACTCCTTCAGATGGAAGAAAGGATAAAGCAGAGAGTCGTAGGGCAGGATGAAGCGGTAAATTTAGTTTCAAACGCCATAAGAAGATCTCGGTCGGGGCTTTCAGACCCAAATAGACCCATTGGCAGTTTCTTTTTTATGGGTCCAACGGGAGTAGGAAAAACTGAATTGTCAAAAGCGCTTGCTGAATTCCTTTTTGACGATGAAAAATCTCTCATAAGAATTGATATGAGCGAATATATGGAAAAGCATTCAGTTGCAAGACTGATTGGCGCGCCTCCCGGATATGTCGGATTTGAAGAAGGGGGGCAGTTGACTGAGAAAGTTCACAGGCAGCCCTATTCAGTCATTCTTCTTGATGAGATTGAGAAAGCGCATCCAGATGTTTTGAATGTTCTTCTTCAAGTTCTTGATGATGGAAGGTTGACAGATGGAAAAGGGAGGACAATCAATTTTAGCGAATCTCTTATAATAATGACCAGCAATATAGGATCAAATTGGATTCAGGAGTACTGGTTTAAAGATGACGCATTCGCAAAGCAGAAAATTGAAGAGGAATTGAAAAAAGTTTTCAAGCCGGAGTTTCTCAATAGAATTGACGAAATGGTGTTTTTCAAACCGCTTTCTGAGAAAGACCTTGTAGGTATCGTTGAGATCCAATTGAAATATCTTTCAAAGCGGCTTGAAGATAGAGAAATTGAAATAGAGTTCTCAGATTCCGCAAAAAAATATGTTGCTGAAATTGGATATGACCCTGTATTCGGTGCAAGACCTTTGAAAAGGGCTATCCAAAGATACATTGAAAATCCTCTATCTGTTAAAATTCTTGAGGGAATTTTTCCTCCAAATTCAAAGGTTTATGTTGACTTCAAGAACAACCAGATTACCTTTGATTTAAAGGAATAAAGTGGCTGAAAATGTGATATAATTTCCATTTAAGATAAGGAGGATTTGATGTTTAGCAACTTCTTCAAAACTTTTCTTCTTTTAACCCTTATGGCGGGTCTGTTTTTATTTGTTGGTTATATTATAGGTGGAGAGATAGGGCTGGTTTTCGCCTTTGTCGTTTCGCTTCTATTCAACTTTTTTTCTTACTTTTTCTCTCATAAAATTGTTCTGATGTCTTATGGAGCAAAACCTTTGAGCGAAAGCGAAGCTCCCCGTCTTCACGCTATCCTTGCTGAACTTTCACAATCTGCCGGCATTCCAAAGCCCCCGTTGTATATTGTCGAAAACGATTCCCCAAACGCTTTTGCTACGGGAAGAAATCCTAAAAATGCTGTAGTATGCGTCACTTCCGGGCTTGTTGGACTTCTCAACGAAGAAGAAATAAAAGGAGTCTTAGGTCATGAACTTGCCCATATCTATAACAGAGACATATTTCTTGCAACAATTGTCGCTTCTTTCGCTTCTGCAATAATGATGCTCGCTAATATGGCAAGATGGGTTGCTTTTTTTGGAGGTTCAAGGGACAGAAATAGGGGAGGGAACCCAATAGGGCTTATCGCCCTTCTAATAACTGCAATTCTTGCCCCGCTTGCGGCGATTTTGATTCAAGCGGCAATTTCAAGGCAGAGAGAATATCTTGCCGATGCGACAGGGGCAAAATTTGCTGGAAATCCTATGGGGCTTGCAAATGCACTGAGAAAACTTTTTGCCGCCTCAAGAAGAATACCGCTTGAAGCGAGTCCTGCCACTTCTCATATGTTTATAGTAAAGCCCTTTACAGGAGAAACGCTTTTGAATCTTTTTTCAACACACCCGCCGATTGAGAAAAGAATTGAAAGACTGACGGAGAATAGAGGATGAAAAAGTTAGCGATTTTGTTTGCGCTTCTATTTTCTTTAGTTGTTTTTTCACAGGAGGTTCAGCGGGAGACTCCGATTGTTAAAGTTGTTAAGAAAGTTAGCCCCGCTGTTGTTTCGATATCCTCAAAAGAAAGGGTTGAAAATCCCTTCTTTTTCGGGGATTTCTGGGATTTCTTTGGATTTGGACCGCAATTTGACTGGGAAGGTCCTTCAAGAGAAGAACAATCTCTTGGAAGCGGCTTTATTGTTGATCCATCGGGATATATTTTGACTAACGAACATGTCGTTTTAAGCGGGCAAAACATTCAAGTAACGGTTGCTTCGGGAAAAACTTATTCGGCAAAGCTTGTCGGCTCTGCCCCTGACGCAGACCTTGCCCTTTTGAAAATTGATGCGGGAAGTTCGCTTCCATATCTTGAACTTGGCAATTCAGATGATTTGATGATAGGAGAAACAGTTATTGCAGTGGGAAATCCCTTTGGGTTGTCAAAAACAGTCACGACAGGGGTTCTTTCGGCGACAGGAAGAACTGTAAACTCCGGCAAGAGAAGTTATTCAGATTTTCTTCAAACTGATGCCGCCATAAATCCGGGCAATTCTGGAGGACCTCTTTTGAACATTTTGGGGAAAGTTATAGGGGTCAACACGGCAATAATTAAAAATGCGCAAGGAATCGGATTTGCAATTCCGATAAACCGCGCAAAAAGGGTTATGGAACAACTTAAAACTTACGGTAAAGTTAAACCAGTCTGGCTTGGAATTCTTGTAATTGATCCTAATGAAAGATACAAGAAAAAGATGGGAGCGGATTATGGAGTTGTTGTTGCCAAAAAATATCCTTTCGCTCACCAAGGCGCTGTGGAATTTGAGGAAGGGGACATCATCCAGAAAATTGATTCAAAAAGAATTGAAACCTCTGGAGATTATAACGCCCAAATGGCTTTGATCCAGCCAAACCAAATGGTTTCTGTTGAAGTATTGAGAAAAGAGGGGAGAAGGACGCTTTTAGTCAAAGGCGCCTACCTTCCCGATTCTCTAACTCCGGCAATGGCTTGGGAACTTTTGGGACTCAAAGTTTCAGAAGGAAGAAGAGGGGTTTCCGTCGCAGATGTAAAGCCCGATTCTCCAGCATACTTTATAGGGCTAAAATCTGGTGACATAATAGTTTCAGTTGAGGACGAAAAAGTTTCAACAGTAAAAGAGTTTCTCGCGAAAGCAAGAAGCGCTCTTACAACAACTGGTCTGCCAATAAGAGTAGCGAGAGGAAATTGGACATACTATGTTTCTCTTAATATGTTGGGGAAATGATGGAACAGAAAGAATTTGAAACACCAAAAAAACATCTGAAAGTTGTTGACAAAAGAAGAGTGGGAAAGAGTGTAGATTCTCCTTTTGAAGAGCCAAACCTCAAGCCCACTTATGTTCAGCAGTTGGAACAAAAAGTTAGCCGTATGGAAGTTGCTCTAAAAAATAAAGTTGAAGAGCTTGAAGAGGAAGCGAGAAAATCAAGGGAAAGAATTTCAAAAGACATTGAAAAGCGGTTTGAAGAGAAGACAGACAAAATCTTTTGCGACCTCTTTGAGATTATTGAAAGTTTGGACAAAGCGATAGAGCTGTCAAGCCAGGACGAAAAGACGAGGCAGGGTCTTGAAATAATCAAAAATTCTCTTGACAAGTTTTTTGAAAAAAATGGGGTAATTGCATTAAATCCTATTGGAGAAGAATTTGAC